>CBDAFK010000179.1:0-28949 GCA_965195235.1 uncultured Desulfobacterales bacterium
AAACCCCTCTTTTGGCTCCGATGCCCGGTATGATAACAGGCTACAAAAAAGGGATAGGAGATGCTGATAAGAAAGGAGAAACTATTGTTATCCTGGAGGCCATGAAAATGGAGAATGCTCTCCCGTCTCCTGCAAGCGGCACAATCCAATCTATTAATTTCAGCGCCGGCGATTCTGTTGCCAAGGGTGATGTGCTTTGCATTATTGAGTAAGGAGGGCAAAGAATTAAAGTATCCGTTCAAAGGTTTAGGGTTCAGGGTTCAGGGGTTTTAGTAAAATGCGAATGTCGAATGTCGAATGTCGAATGTCGAATTATGAAGTTTAATAAGGTCTTGCATTACTTCGAAATTCTGCGGTTCCTTGTTCTGCGGTTCTGCGGTTCAAAACAAAATGCGCTTAAGTCAACAACATTGGTGGTTCAGGGTTGCTGGTCTTCTGACCTCTGAACCTTGTGAACTCTGCAGTAAATTTTTACCAATAAGTTAAGGTGATGATAATGAATGTTAGAAAAGCGATTTTTGCCGGAAGCTGGTATCCTGACAGCGCCAGTGAGTGTGAAAAAGAGATTAACCATTTTCTTAAAGAAATAAAGGTTAAAGATTCTTTAAAAGGGAAGGGCATAGGAGGAGTTGTGCCCCATGCAGGGTGGTACTTTTCAGGCAGTATTGCCTGCAATGTAATCAATTGCCTCAAAGATGAAAAGCCAACAGATGTTGTGATTATTTTTGGTATGCATCTTTATTCTGATTCTCCATGTTATATTATGAAAGAAGGGGCATGGGAAACCCCGTTTGGTGAAATCGAAATCGAAAAGAATATTGCACAAGAGTTAGCCGAAAAATATAGCTTTCACATAGAAACTCCGGAAAATTTTATACAGGACAACACAATAGAACTCCAGCTTCCTTTTGTAAAATATTTTTTTGAAGATGTGAAAATCGTTCCAATTGGCGTTCCTCCTGATACAAGCTCTCTTGAAATAGGTAAAACAGCGGCGGAGATCGCAACAAAGATGGGTCTTCGCGCAAAGGTTATCGGCTCTACTGACCTTACACATTACGGCACAAACTATGGGTTTATGCCAGAGGGGATCGGTCCTGCATCGCTTGATTGGGTGCGTAATGAAAATGATCGCAGGATTATCGATGTCATGCTTACAATGGATCCCGAGGCGGTTATAAGGGAAGCTATGGCGCACCAGAATGCCTGCTGTTCAGGCGCTGCCGCGACAGCTATAGCGGCCGCAAAACAGCTTGGGGCAAAACATGCAGAATCCATTGCCTATGCCACCAGCTATGATAAGAGTCCCGGCGACAGCTTTGTCGGATATACAGGAATAGTGTTTAAGGATTAAAGGGGTAAGGATTAAGGGGTAAGGATTAAGGATTAAGGATTAAGGATTAAGGATTAAGGGGTAAGGGGTAAGGATTATGGGGTAAAGGGATAATTAATAATCCTTCAATCCTTAATCCTTACCCCTTTATAAAAAATGAATGGTATTATTATAAGATGGTTAACCCTGACAGGCGCTATCATAGTTACATCCTACCTGCTGGATGGGATACAGGTCAGCGGTTTCTTTTCTGCATTGTTTGCAGCAGCCATCCTTGGCATATTGAATGCTTTTTTTCGCCCCATAGCGCTACTTTTAACCCTTCCCATAAATATTATGAGCCTTGGTTTATTTACCTTTTTGATAAACGCATTTATGCTTAAAATGGCTTCCGGCGTGATTCCCGGCTTTGATGTTTACGGATTCTGGTCGGCTGTATTCGGTTCGCTCCTTATCAGCCTTGTAAGCTGGCTTCTGAATTCATTTATTAATGAACGGGGAAGGGTGACCTATATTGACCTCAAGCATAAAGGCGGAAACAGGTGGGAATAAATTACTTTGGCGAAGTCAGTTTGAACCGCAGAACCGCACGGTCAGGATTTTGGCGGGAACGTTCCTTGGGGAACCGTTGGTGCGGATAGTTGTTTTGACAAGTTATTTTCGGTTACAGTGCCGCAGGCGGCATAATCCAGCTTTTTATGAATTCATCAATGTTCAGTGCTTAAAGCTCCTCTGGCCTGTATATACCATTGTGATGCCTGCCTCATTGCATGCCTCAATAGACTGATAATCATTGATAGATCCCCCAGGCTGGATAATTGAGGTTATCCCTTCTTGAATTCCAACATCCACGCCGTCCCTGAACGGGAAAAAGGCATCGCTGACCATGGCTGCGCCGATCAGTCCACCCTTTTCATCAGCCACCCTGTTATCGATTTCCTCTTTTTTTGCCCGGTCTTCTATGCTATTATAAGGTATGTCGTGTATTTCAAAGCAATAACGGTCGCGAAGTTTTCGATATGCCTTGTCTCTTGCGATTTCCGCCACACCTACTCTGTCCTGTTCACCGGTTCCTATTCCAATGGTAACATTGTCTTTTACATAAATAACCGAATTTGACGTAATTCCAGACTCAACAAGCCAGCCAAAGAGCATGTCATCATATTCCCGGTCTGTGGGTTTTTGCTTTATTTTGTATTTTTTTCCTTTGTGTTCACATTCTGCAAGCGCGAGATCTTTCCTGGAACGGGCAGACGGGACAAAAGACCATTGCGCAATAATTCCGCCGTCTATCAGGCTTTTGAATTCCACACATCTTTTGCCGATAAAAGTTTGAAGTCTGTTGATATTGTTGATTCTGATTACCCTGAGGTTCTTTTTCTTTTCAAAAATATTCATAACCCCTTCTTCAAAATCCGGGGCAACAACAACTTCGGCGTACTGCTTGCTGATTGATTCAGCAGTAGCCCTGTCAACAGGCATGTTAACAGCAATACATCCACCAAATGCCGCAATTCTGTCTGCCATATATGCCTTTTCATAGGCATTTTCCATTGAGTCGGATCTGGCAACACCGCAAGGATTATTGTGTTTGACAATGACAACCATTGGCTTATCCGTAAAATATCTCAAAATATTCAAAGCATTGTCGGCATCGGTCAGATTAATTTTGCCTGGATGCTTGCCGGACTGCAACAGCTCAATATCTGAAGCCAGATACCTGCCCGGCTGTATGGTCTCGATTTCTCCCAAAATCAGATTTCCATTTACCAGTTTGTATAATGCGGCTTCCTGGCCCGGGTTTTCACCATATCTCAAGCCTTTTTTGACATTATTTATAGTCCAGACAACCTTTTCATAAAAAAGGGTCTGTCTTTTATCATGGTCTATAAAACTGATCTCCATTTTTGGAGTAAAATGATCATCCATGATCGTTGTATACATTTTCTTAAGATCTTTAGTCATTTATATTTCCTTTATCATAACATTCCCTTATATCATCAAATGATTTGGAACCTAAATAATCTGCGATTGTACAGTCATAAACCGCTGTATGTTTAAAAGCCTTTTGCGCCAGACCAAAGCGAAATTTAAGTGAGGTTGATCCATTATTTGTCTTTAGTTCCGATATAATCATTTCATAGTCAACAGGATCGACAACCGGCGCTACCCTGATAAAATTTTTGGCAGCAGCTCTTATCATGCAGGGGCCGCCTATATCAATATTACCCCTGGCCTGTTCAACTGTTATATCCTGTTTTGCAATAGTTTCCTTAAAAGGATACAGGTTTACTACGACCATATCAATGGGAACAGCATCTGTTCTCTTTAGGTCATTTTGGTGGTATTCATTATATGTTTCGGTAAGGAGGCCAAGATATATTTTAAAATCCAGAGTCTTTACAAGACCGCCCTGGGTTTCGGGCTGTCCAGTGTAATCTGAGACCTGTTTCAGGCAGGATGCGGCATCTGCGCCAAGTATATCCTTTATTTTGCCGTATGTGCCGCCTGTAGAAAATATTTTTATTCCAGGATTTATTTTAAGCAGCTCAGGAATAAAATCATCAAGCCCCTGTTTATCTGAAACACTTACAAGTATGTGCTTCACCCTGATCAAATCATCGATTTTGTCAACAACATTAATACTCATTATCTTTACCTTGTTCCTTCATATTCTTCTAAAAACCGTTTAAAGAAATTCTCCATGAAGGCATGCCGCTCTTTTGCTATTTTTCTTCCTTCTTTTGTCAGCATTCTGTCCTTTATCTTGGCAAGCTTGACTTTAAACTCCCTGAATCCCGTGTCATCTTTTGAATAGGACTTGGATTTTTCAACACTTATGTCAGGATTATGAAGCCTTGCGCCGATTTCTCCGGCAAAGAGATATGCCCTGGCTACACCGACTGCGCCGATGGCATCGAGTTTGTCTGCATCAAACAGCACCTTTGCTTCAACTGTTTTTGGCGCATGGTTTCCACGAAACCTGTGTGATTTGACACAGTGGATAATATTCTCCTTTTGCTTTTCTGAAATGGGGAGTTTTTTCACTATGGGCCATGCCATCTGAGCGCCCTTTTCAGCGTGGCAAACTCCGCCGTTTGAAGCATCCTGAAAGCATCTTCCGATATCGTGCAAGCAGGCTGCAATAAGGAGTACATCCATATCTACACCTTCAACAGGCCCGATACGCTCGCATAACTTGCCAACACGAAGCGTATGGTCCCAGTCGTGACTACCACTGGCTCCGTGAAACATATTTTTTGCTACAGATTTTATATAGTTGATTAAAGAATCTGATTTATCCATTTACCCTCTTTTATCAATAGGAATAAATTCAGTCTTTGTCGGTCCCATATAGAGCTGGCGGGGGCGGCTTAGTTTCCATGCAGGATCATCAGCGCTTTCTTTCCACTGAGCTATCCATCCTGGCAGCCTGCCGATGGCGAACATAACAGTAAACATGTTTGTAGGAATGCCTATGGCGCGCAGCATTATACCGCTGTAAAAATCGATGTTCGGATAAAGATTATACTCTTTAAAATAATCATCATTTAATGCGATATCTTCAAGCTCCTTTGCCAGGTCAAGCAAAGGATCCTTTATTTTGAGCTTTTTTAGAACCCTGTCGCAGGTTTTTTTAATGATTTTGGCACGGGGATCATATGTTTTGTAAACCCTGTGCCCAAAACCCATCAACCTGAAAGGATCATTTTTATCCTTAGCTCTTTTAATGACACTGTCGATATCGCCGCCGTTTTTTACAATGTCGGACAGCATTTCAATAACCGCCTGGTTTGCGCCTCCATGCAAAGGGCCCCAGAGGGCCGCTATTCCAGCGGAAATTGCCGCATAAAGATTAACCCTTCCGCTTCCGACAACCCTTACCGCTGATGTGGAACAGTTTTGTTCATGATCAGCATGGAGAATCCAGAAAACATTTAATGCTTTTACCAGCTCTTTCTCCATATGATAAGGTTTTACCGGGCTGTCAAACATCATGTTTAAAAAGTTTGCGCAATAAGGCAGATCAGTGCGTGGGTATATAACTTTATGCCCCATGGATATTTTATAAGACATGGCCGCCAGGGTTCTGACCTTTGAGAGAAGACGCGTGACCGTTTTGTTGATTTCCTCTTCCACAGTCTGGAGTTCCGGATAAAAACTTCTTAACGCATTTACCATTGAAGATAAAATACCCATTGGATGAGAAGCCCTTGGAAAATTCTGATAAAAAATCTGCATATCTTCATGTACAAGTGAATTATCGTTCAACAGAACTGAAAACCTGGTGAGCTCCTCTCTGGTTGGCAAAGCGCCGTTTATCAGAAGATATGCCGTTTCAGTAAAGGTGGAATGCCTGGCAAGATCCTCAACCGGTATGCCGCGATAACGCAGGATTCCCTTTTCGCCATCTAAGTAAGTAATGGAGCTGATACAACTGCCGGTATTGGCAAATCCCGGATCAAGCGTGATCAATCCGGTTTTTTGGCGCAGTGTGGATATATCGATAGCTTTTTCCCCTTCTGAACCTTCAACAACAGGGAGTTTATATGTTTTGCCTTCGTATGTTATTTCTGCATAATCATCCATATTCCATTCCTTTATTCCCCTGAATCCTGAATCTTAGAAGATATGTAACCGTTCACCGTTCACGGTTCACGGTTCACAGTTAGCGGTTGATCAAAACATAAAAGCAAGAAGTTCAGTTGTGAGAACACAAGTTTACATTTTACGAGAGGTTAATACATTTTGTGATTTAGATGCAAAAGAATTAATTCTTGAATTAAAATCAATATCCAAAATGCTTCAGTCATTGCATAGTTCATTGGAAAAACTGTCAACTGTGAACCGACAACTGTGAACGGTTACGAAAATATATAAACATAATCTTTATGATAAGCAACCTGTAATTTGATCTGTTTTTGTCTATATCTTTTAATTGACTTTGGTAACCTATATTGATTAAAATTAAAAATGTTACGAAACCATCAAAACCCATAAACAGAAATTTACAAACTTAAAAAATAACCTGTCAACAACCTGATGTGGCGGGCAGTTAAATTTAAAACGGTTGACTGTTTGAGCATGTTAGTGAGCGTTAAGAAAGAACGACGACCGAATAAAATTTTCTATGAGTCGGATAATGTCGGCTTTAGCAAGCTTTTTATAAAAGGATTGCTCTAAGTTATTTCTTTACGCTCACTTATATGCGAGTTTCAGCCGTTCTTAAATTTAATTGTCCGCTGCCTCAGGTGAACCACATAGTGAGTTTGTAAATTTCTGATAAAAAAGTTTCTTAACAAAAAAAAGGGGGCAACATGTCCTTTAAAGAAAATCTTCTGAAAAAGATAAAGATAGATAAAATGACAAAGATTGTGCTTAATTCCATCGGGCCTCCTGACAGCGGCCGCAAGGTTGACAAGCAAACAATGCGCAGTCTGCTTAAAATGGGTTCTTATCAGTTCATACAGGAGCGGGATCTTGATCTGTATATTCTGCAGGAAAATGGTGATCTGAAAAGGATTCTGGTTTTAGACAATGGACTTGCCATTTACAATACTACGGTCGAAGATGTTGTGTTGCGCAAAAGTCCAACTGTCAAAGAAATGCTTAACATACGAAATATTATCAAGATATTAAATGATAAAGATGTGGTTGTCAGCAAAAAGGAGGAATCTGTTAAGACCATACAAAAAGAATGTATAGATATGATGGATCTTTCCTATAATGAATCTGATATCGAGGAGATTGAGAAAGATGGCGCAGCAGCGCTGGAAAGAGGGGATGCTGACGGCGTAATAGAAGCCCTAACTCTATTTGCCGAACTGCTCGAATACAGTCCTCCGCCAAAGGCAATCAAAACAACCGATCACCATATTATCGGCGCTTTAAGCAAAGGTAAAAACAATGAAGATCTTTTTGGCTCTATTGTAATGTACAGCTTAACCTATAATTCGCTAAAGCTTATTGACGAGCAAATTAGCAGTCTTGACAAGGGAAAAATTGAGCTGATGCATCAGGTTGCAATAGGCAAGGAAAAAGCCTCAAAAGAGGGGCATTTTGTCTTTACATATTTAAAAGAGGCGGTTGTTTCAAAGAATTTATAATGGATTTGCAAAAGGTCTATTTTGGTCGGGGCGAGAGGATTTGAACCTCCGACCCCTTGAACCCCATTCAAGTGCGCTACCAGACTGCGCCACGCCCCGACAATTATTATTTATAATCCCTTGGTCCTTAGATGTCAATATATCTATATGGTAAAATTCGGGAATTAAGGAATTAAGGAATTAAGGAATTAAGGGGTTGAGGGATTGAGGAATTAAGGGGTTGAGGGATTGAGGATTAGAGGGCCGGGAATTTTCTGATGAGCGCTAAAAAAAATATGCAATTAGTACCGGATAGACTGTTGCCGGGCGATACTATCGGAATAGTTGCCCCGGCCGGCCCTTTTGACAGGAAAGAATTTGACAGGGGTGTTGCGATTCTGAAAACTATGGGATTTCGCATAGTTGTCCCTGATGACATCTACATAAAAAATGGGTATCTTGCCGGGCCGGATATTCATCGAGCCAACCTTATAAACACTTTTTTTGTTGACAGGAAAATAAAGGCAATTATTTGTGCAAGGGGTGGATTCGGCTCTATGAGGATACTTTCATTGTTAGATTTTGAATCAATTAAGAAAAATATGAAAATTTTTATTGGATTCAGTGATATATCCGCAATCCTGTCGGTATTATACACAAAGTGCGGTTTTGTTGCCTTTCACGGCCCTATGGTGGCAAATCTGGGAGATGCTTCCAGGAAGACAAGAGAAGCGCTGCTTGCCGCTGTTTCATCAGACGCTATGCTTGCAATAAGGCCAGAAACGGGGATAACGATCAGGCGTGGCCTGGCTTCAGGGCCGGTTGCAGGAGGCAACCTTACCACCTTGTGTCATCTTGTCGGCACTCCATTTGAACCTGGATTAAAAGGGCATCTATTGCTACTCGAAGATAAGGGGGAATCGTGCTACAGGATTGACAGGATGCTGACACACATGAAACTTGCCGGATGTTTCGAGGGACTTGCGGGACTTGTTCTTGGCTCTTTTGAAGATTGCGGCTTTGTTAGTGAAATTATCAGGATTGTGGATAACCTTTTCAAAGAGGATAACATTCCTATACTTGCCGGCTTTGAAGTTGGGCATGGAAAAAATAATATTACAATTCCTATCGGTCTTAATGCAACTCTTGATACCGACAGGCAGTTATTGTCGTTTCATGAATCGGCAACTATACCCTAATTGAGCCAAAGCTCAATTAGGGAGAGGTCGGAGGTCAGAGGTCGGAGGTCAGAAGTCGGAGGTCAGAGGTCAGAAGTCAGAGAACCAGCAACCAGCAACGGGCAAAGCCATTATGAAACAAATTGACCGTCTTATGAGATATGCAATATCTGATAAGGTTTTCCCGGGAGCGGTGCTCTTGGTCGCAAAGGATGATTCGATAGTTTTTTTTGAAGCTTATGGATATGCCAATATATTCTCAAAACGTAAAATGACCATAGATACTATTTTTGATCTGGCATCCCTTACAAAACCGCTTGCGACAACGCTGGCTGTTATGAGGCTGATTCAACAACGCAAACTTGGTCTTGAGCAAACACTTGAGTCAATCTTGCCCTGCTTTAAAAAAACAGACAAAGGGCAGATAAAGATAAAATCTCTTTTATGTCACAATTCCGGTCTTCCTGGCTATCGTGAATATTATTATAAGCTAAGCAAGCTCCCGTTTGATGCGAGAAGGAAGGCCTTAAAGAGCCTTCTTGTAAAGGAACCCATGTTGTATCCCACAGGGGAAAAGGCGCTATACAGCGATCTTGGGTTTATGATTCTTGGGTTGGTGGTTGAAACTGTAGCTGGGGAACGCCTTGATCATTATGTAAGTGATGAAATATACAGACCGCTTGGCATAGATTCAGACAAGGGACTGTTTTTTGCAGATCTTAATTCAAAGCCGATTATAGGGCGATTTGCAGCCACTGAAATATGCCCTTGGCGAAATACCCTTTTAGAGGGCGTAGTGCATGATGAAAATGCATATATGATGGGAGGTATTGCAGGACACGCCGGTCTCTTTGGATCTGCCGGCAGTCTGCATATTCTCCTGTCGTCTCTGTTGTCAGATTTTTACGGCAGCCCGTCAATCAACCTGTTTGAAAAAGATCTTCTTCACACTTTTTTTAAGCACCAGAAAGGAACAGATAAAGCGCTTGGATTTGAAACTCCATCATTGGCTGACTCCAGTTGCGGAGACTATTTTTCAAAAAGAAGCGTAGGGCATCTTGGTTTTACAGGCACTTCCTTCTGGATGGACACTGAACGAAATATTATTGTTATACTTTTGACCAATCGTGTACACCCATCACGTAAAAATGATAAAATAAAATCTTTTAGACCGAAAGCCCACAATGCGGTTATGGATTGTGTTTTGAACCGATGATATTTCGCTTGTAATGTCATAATCTATTTGATAAATTAATAAAAATTAGCGTTTAAATGAACTTAATTGCATACATATCTTTATGTGCGCGGAAATGAGGAGCTATGGGTTTTTTAAGTGGAATTTTAGGTATATTTTCTAATGATCTTGCCATCGATCTTGGCACGGCGAACACCCTTGTTTATGTTAAAGACAAAGGGGTAGTATTAAGCGAGCCCTCGGTAGTCGCGGTAAGAACAGACAATAGGGCTAAAAACCGTGTCTTAGCTGTTGGCATGGAAGCAAAAAATATGTTAGGGAAAACGCCCGGCCATATAGTGGCGATCCGTCCTATGCGTGACGGAGTTATTGCCGACTTTGAGGTAACCGAAGCAATGCTGCGGCATTTTATTCACAAGGTTCATAACAGACGGACCTTTGTCAGGCCAAGAATTATTGTTGCAGTGCCATCCGGAATCACCCAGGTTGAAAAGCGTGCTGTCAAAGAATCGGCTGAATCAGCAGGAGCCCGCGAGGTATTTCTTATTGAAGAGCCCATGGCGGCCGCAATAGGCGCAGGCCTTCCTATTACTGAACCGACGTGTAATATGATCGTTGATATGGGCGGCGGCACAACGGAAGTCGCTGTGATTTCTCTGGCAGGAATTGTTTACAGCAGATCGATCAGGATAGCCGGCGATAAGATGGATGCTTCGATTATCCAGTATATAAAGAGGAAGTATAATCTGTTGATTGGTGAAAGAACGGCGGAGATAATTAAAACCACTATCGGGAATGCATATCCTGACTTGCAGAATCTGGAAACAATAGAGGTTAAGGGCAGAGACCTTGCTTCTGGAATTCCTAAAATTCTGTCTATTGATTCAGAAGAGGTTCGGGTAGCGATTTCCGAGCAGATCGATGCGATTGTGGAGACGATAAAAATTGCCCTGGAGCAGACTCCGCCGGAGTTGGCTGCAGATATTGTTGATCGAGGAATTGTATTAACAGGCGGCGGAGCCCTGTTAAAAAATTTAGACAAACTTCTCAGGGAAGAAACCGGCCTTCCAATAACGATAACCGATGATCCATTATTAACTGTGGCTCTCGGTTCAGGCAAAGCCATTGATAGCATTGAAATCTTAAGACAGGTTATGATTATATAATTTCATGTTTTCAAAAAAGATTGTAATGATCGTTGGTATAATTGTTCTGATCGTTGTTAACCTGATAGTCCTTTCTGTTACAAGCCGCCGCTATCATAGCCATGGACCCGGGCAGATCGCCATTTCCTTTATTGCCCCTTTTCAGAAAATTACTACCCGTTCGATTTTTTTTATAAGAGATATTTGGAGTCACTATTTTTGTCTCGTTGCAGTAAAACAGGAGAACGATAACCTTAACAAAGCTCTAAGTCGCGCTATTGAAAAAAATAACCGGTTTAATGAAATTGAGATTTTCAACCTCCGGCTCCGAAAGTTATTGAACTTCCGAAAAAACATGGCCGGCCAGGTGCTTGTTGCCGAAGTAATCGGCAAGGACCCCTCTCCCTGGTTTAAAACCATAATCATAGACAAGGGTAAATTGGATGGCATAGAAAAAGGATTGCCTGTATTGGTGCCTGAAGGAATTGCGGGTCAGGTTATCGATGCTTCACTCCATTCTTCCAAAGTGCTTCTTATTATTGATCAGATTAGCGCGGTTGATGCTTTGGTGCAAAGGACCAGGGCGCGCGGGATTATAAAAGGGGGTTCGACCGGTCAATGCTTTTTCATATACGCCCTGCGCAAACATGATATCAGGGTCGGAGATACCATTGTTTCGTCCGGGATAGACACTGTTTTCCCAAAAGGGTTGCGCATCGGGAAGGTTTCGGAGGTTATTAAGCGTAATTTTGGTATCTTTCAGGAAGTAATAGTCACACCTTATGTTGATTTTGAAAAACTGGAAGAGGTTTTAGTTGTATTGAATGCCAAGTTGATATCAGATGTGAGCGACCAATGAGCTATTGCTTTCACATTTCCGCCTGTCTATGCCTGATAATCTTTCAGACAACAATTTTGCCTTGTCTTTCCTTATCCAATACATTTTATGACCTGTTAGCCCTCTATATTGTTTATATGGGTCTTTTTTTCAGTGTTCGTGAAGGCATACCTGTTGCCCTTATTACAGGATCAGTAATGGATAGCCTTTCCGGAGGCCCTTTCGGACTCTATTTAACAGCATATCTCTGGCTGTTTATCGGTGTGAGACAGCTCACAAAATTTTTTCATGTGAGCAATTATATTCTTTTGCCTTTTGTTGTTGCGGCAGCCGTATTAATAGAAAATGTAATATTATTTGGAACTTTTGCCATGCTGGAGCCTGGTATGCAATTTTCTTTATCTGCCATAAATAGTGTTGCAATGCAGGTTGTATGGGCAATATGTACAGGGCCGTTTATTATTCTATTTTATAATTTTACCTATAAAAGATGGAATAGATTGTTTAACAACCTGATTGCCGTTTTTTCACATAAACAACCGCCGGAAATTAACAGATAACAAAAGGGCGCAACTGTGGGCAAATATTTAAAGACAGCTGACAGTGATTGGTTCAAGCAACGATTAATCGTGGTTATGTACTGCGTTATAGCCGCCTTTGTTGTGCTTATTTGTCGATTATTTTATTTGCAAGTGATTGAAGGGGAGGAGTTCAGGCGACTTTCTGAAAATAATTGCATACGGCTCCAGAGCATAGATCCCACAAGAGGACTGATATACGACCGCAACAGGGTATTGCTGGTGGACAATCGTCCAGCCTTTGATTTGAGTATAATTTTAAAGGACGCCAAACCTGTAGATGATACAATTAAAAAGTTGTCTGAGTATATAAAGGTCCCTGCGGATGAGCTTATGTCCAAGATTAAGAAATGCAAGGGAATCTCTATCTATAAGCCGTTCTTGTTGAAACGTGATATTGGACGGGATGCGCTGGCTGCGATTGAGGCCCACGAATATGATCTTCCCTGTATTGAAGTGAGCGTAAGGCCTCGAAGGAACTATATTAACAGGCAGACTGCGGCACATCTTATAGGATATTTAAGCGAAATAAATTCAGATGAGCTTAAAAGCGGCAAATATTCGGGATGCAGCAGCGGAGATTTTATTGGGAAGTTTGGCGTTGAAAAGGCTTATGGGAGTTATTTAAGAGGAAAACGGGGTGGCAGACAGATCGAAGTAAATGCTACAGGACAGGTTGTTAGAACCTTGCGGACAGTTGATGCCTTGCCAGGTCATAATATTTATCTTACTATTGACCTTAAGCTACAACAAAAGGCTGAAGAACTTTTGAAAGGTATGGCAGGCGCTGCAATCGCCATGGATCCAGCCACCGGAGAAATTCTTGCCCTGGCAAGCAGTCCATCCTTTGATCAGAATAGTTTTGTTGACCGTATGTCACATAAACAATGGAAGGCACTGGTTTCCAACCGGTTCAGACCCATGGAAAATAAGGCGGTTCAGGGAGAGTACCCGCCGGCATCGACTTATAAAATCGTAACAGCCATCGCCGGTCTTGAGGAAGGCATTATAGATAAAAATACCATATTTTATTGTCCTGGTTATTATAAATTCAAGGGCCGTGGATATAGATGCTGGAAAAAACAGGGGCATGGTAATGTTAATGTTGTAACGGCATTAGCTGAATCATGCGATGTTTTTTTTTATCAGCTAGGTCAAAAACTGGGCATTGACCGGCTCGCATGGTATGCCAAGGCCTGTGGGCTTGGATCTCCTACCGGGATAAAGCTTGATAATGAAGCATCCGGATTGGTTCCTACCGCTGCCTGGAAAAAACGTCGCACCGGCATTGCATGGCAGCGAGGAGAAACCCTTTCGGTTGCAATAGGGCAGGGATATAATCTTGTATCTCCGTTGCAGATGGCAGTTCTGATTTCAGCAGTGGCGAACGGTGGTGTAAGATATAAGCCTTTTATTCTAAAAAAAATTGAAACACCTGAAGCTGAAATTTTAAGTAATGGCGGCTTTGATACTAAAAAGAAAATTGCAGGCAAACTGCCTGCAAGCAGACAAACTTTGGAGATTGTTAAAAAAGGTCTGTGGGAGGCTGTGAATGTTAGAAAAGGAACCGCGACGATTGCACGTATTGATGGCATTGATATCAGCGGAAAAACAGGCACGGCTCAGGTTGTCGGCAGGAAGCAGAATGAAACATTTGATGAACAGGCCGTGGCATCCCATTTAAAACCACATGCCTGGTTTGTAGCCTTTGCTCCATCTGACGAGCCAAAAATTGCTGTTGCTGTGATTGTCGAACATGGGGGACACGGTTCAAGCACAGCAGCTCCAATAGCAAGAGAACTTATAAGGACCTATTTGGGGCGATAGGCACTAATTTAAGTGCCTAAAGTGCCTAAAGTATGTTAAAGTGCCTAAAGTTAAGGAATGCGCCTACGGCGCTGCTAATTTTAAAGTTATAAGTATACTAAAGTATGTTAAAGCAAGCTAAAGTTTTAGGTATTCTGCCATTCTATATAGGCTCCTCTATGTCATCAGCGCACTAACAAGAAAGGATCTGGAAACTTTTGCGGCCTGGTTATCAATCAACACGCCGAAGGCGTACCACAACTTTAGGCATTTTAGTGCACTTTAGGCACTTTAGCTCACTTATAATTTAAGGATGATGTATGTTTGATCGGCGGCTTATACAGCACTTTGATTGGGTCTTATTGGGGCTGACTATTATATTTGGATTTTTAGGGCTTGTGATTCTTTACAGCGCTGTAATGGCAGGAGATCCTGGTACGCAAAGGATACTGTGTATAAAGCAGTTGGTCTGGTATTCTGTTGGATTGGTTCTAATGATAGCTTCCTTTTTGTTTAATTATAAAATGCTGGAACGATGGGCCCATGCAATTTATGTGATATGCATCATACTTTTGATTGTGGTTTTATTTTTCGGAAGTTATGCGGGAGGAGCAAAGCGCTGGCTGATATTGGGGCCGGTTTCAATTCAACCGTCCGAGATAGTTAAAATAGCTGTAATAATTATTTTAGCCCGTTACTATTCTAAACACGCAAATATCGGTGGTTTAACATTGCGCGAATTAGTAACGCCCTTAATATTTACATTAATCCCTTTTGCCTTGATAGTTAATCAGCCCGATTTAGGGACGGCCATTTTAGTTATATTGATTGCAGGCTCAATGACCGTTTTTGTAAAAATTGAAAAGCGTTCGTATCTATGTATAACCACTTTTTGCTTTATTTCTGTCCCCCTTATATTGTTTTTATTGAAAGGATACCAAAAGCAGCGAATATTAACATTTTTGAACCCTGACCGCGACCCGCTTGGAGCCGGCTATCATATTATTCAATCCAAAATCGCCGTAGGCTCCGGCATGATTTCCGGAAAGGGTTTTTTGCAGGGAACTCAAAACATACTTGCTTTTTTGCCTGAACAGCATACTGATTTTATATTTTCAGTGCTGGCCGAGGAGTGGGGTTTTGTTGGCTCTTTAGTTGTACTTCTTTTTTTTCTAATGCTTGTTATTCGGGGTTTAAGTATTGCCTATGGGTGCAGAGATACTTTTGGCGCCATACTTGCTGGCGGAATTACTATATTGATATTTTGGCAGATTGTTATAAATATCGGTATGGTTACGGGATTAATGCCGGTTGTAGGAGTTCCTCTGCCGTTTATCAGTTATGGTGGTTCATCAATAACAACCATGATGATCTGTATCGGTATTTTAATGAATATAAGCATGAGGCGATTTATTACTGAGTAGGGATTCTTAAGCGAACATAAGGCATCTTTCATTTAGTAGTTACGGTTTAGAGGTTCAAAGGTTCACGGGTTTTAGTAAAATGCGAATGTCGAATGTTGAATGTCGAATGTCGAATTATGAAGTTTAATAAGGTCTTGCATTACTTCGAAATTTATTATTCCTTGTTCAACATTCTGCGGTTCAAAACAAAATGCGTTTAAGTCAATAACATTGGTGGTTCAGAGGTTCAGAGGTTCAAATCCGCCAGAGTGTTTTTTTATCCAATTCATTGTGAATAAAGGTCTTGGAGCCTATATAAAAATATATTTTAACGAAGTCTGTAATTTGAGGTATATATGAAAAACGGAAAAAAGGCAGACTCGATAAACACTTTTTTGGGTTTTGATACCATTATTGAAGGAAAAATCGAATTTCGGGGTACTATAAGGATAAATGGAAAGGTTAAAGGTAAGATTTGCAGTAATGGAGGCACGGTCATCGTAGGAGAAAAAGCGGTTGTCGATGCAGAGATTGTTGTTGATAACGCAATCATCATGGGTGAGATTAACGGCAGTATAAATGCAAACAACAGGATTGAAATTTATCCTCCCGGCCGTGTTATTGGCGATATTCAGACAAATGTTATTTTAATTGAAGCCGGCGCTGTGTTTAATGGAAAATGCATCATGAAAAACAGGGGAATTTCATCAGAAAAGCCCATAGATTCCACTAAAAAGCTTAATAATTTAAAGGCAAATAAAAATTAAAAAAAACCTTTGACAATATGCTGTTGTGGGTGCTATACAACGCCGGAGCCATAAAAATGATTTTTTATTTTTATTTAATTAATGTGACGGAGGATTTCTTATGGTTAGTATTGATGGATCACTTTTTATACAGATCGTCAATTTTATTTTTTTGATATTTGTTCTGAATATTATCCTGTATAAGCCGATTCGGAAGGTTCTGATCCAAAGAAAGGAAAAAATTACCGGTCTCGAGCAGAGAATCGATATGGTCGGGAAGGATATAAAGGAGAAAGATGGTGCCTTTAGCATGGGAATTAAGGAGGCAAAGGCTAAGGGATTGACTGAAAAAGGGGTTTTGTTGCAGCAAGCCGCTGATGAAGAAAGCGAGGTAATTGAAAAAATAAATAAAAAAGCCCAGGCAGACTTGGCGGAGATTCGCACAAAAATCGCAAAGGATGTAGAGAGCGTCGGTGAGTCATTGCGGCAAGAACTTGATTCATTTGCAAACGCTATTGGTCAAAAAATTCTGGGGAGGGCTTTTTAATGAAGCTGTTTAATAAAAAAGAGCCTGGTATTAGCCGGAAGCGTAATTTAATTGCAGTTATGATAGTTGTCGTTGCACTTTTGATATTTTCCGGAGTTGCCTGGAGTTCATCTGAAGAAGAGCATGGCTCAAAGGGTTGGGTGGCTACTGATACTTACAAGGTTATGAATTTTACTGTTTTATTTGTGGCCCTGTTTTTTCTTTTACGCAAACCTGTGGCCCAGGGGCTTAATGCACGGATTAAAGGTATAAAGGATCAGATAGACGAACTGGAAGCAAAGAAAAATGATGCCGAGAAAAAGCTGGTTGAATACAATGAAAAGCTTTCCCTGTTAGATAAGGAAGCTGAAAAGATTGTTGATGAATACATTAAGCAGGGAAATGAGGCTAAAGCCAGAATACTTGAGGAAGCAGAAACCGAAGCTGTAAAACTTGAGGAACAGGCCAAAAGAAATATTGAACATGAATTCAAACAGGCCAAGTCAAAGCTTCAGGAAGAGATATCTGAAAAGGCCCTTTTAAAGGCCGAAGAGATTATTAAAAGCAAAATTATGACTGAAGATCAGGATAGACTTGTAGATGAATATTTAGAGAAGGTGGTGGCATAATGAAGAATTTAACTGTTGCACGGCGTTATGCCAGAGCGCTTTTGCTTATTGGCAAAGAGGATGGACAGGCTGAAATTTATAGAGATGAACTTGATGTTGTTTCGAGCTTGATTCAGAAGGAGCAGGAGCTTGAGCAGGCAATCTGTAATCCTCTTTATGATGTTGAAGGCCGGAGAAAAGTTTTAAAGGCAATCATTGACAGGCTGAATCCTACCAAGATTATGTCGTCATATCTTCTATTGCTGTTTGATAAGGGAAGGATTGGGTTTTTGAGTAATATCAGTGAGTTTTATCAAAAACTGGCCGATGAGTTAAAAGGCATTGCGCGTGCCAGCCTGGTTTCGGCTACTGAGCTTTCATCCGAAACCGTTGAGAAAATTCGCAGCGCTTTGTCGAAAAGGACAGGTAAGGACGTTATACTGGAGGTTGAACAGGATCCTGAACTTATCGGCGGAATTGTTACCAGGATAGGGGATCTTGTTTTAGACGGAAGCGTCAAAACACAATTACTCAATATGAGAGAATCTTTGAAAAGGGGTGAGAGTGTCTAATGGAATTAAAAGCCGAAGAAATAAGTCAAATTATTAGAGAGCAGATTACCGATTACGACAAGAAGGTTGAGCTAAGTGAGACAGGAGTTGTTTTGTCGGTAGGTGATGGGATCGCCAGAGTATATGGCCTTGAAAAAGCCATGGCATTGGAACTTGTTGAATTTCCAGGCAATATTCTGGGGCTTGTGTTGAACCTCGAAGAAGATAATGTTGGTGTCGCCATTATGGGTGAAGATATCCATATTAAAGAGGGCGATATGGTCAAGCGAACCGGACGGATTGCTCAGGTGCCTGTTGGAGAAGCTGTTCTTGGGCGTGTTTTATCATCTGTTGGTGAGCCTCTTGACGGCAAGGGGCCTCTTGATGCAAAGGAGTTTCGCAGGGTTGAGATGGTTGCTCCAGGCGTTATTGAGCGAAAGGGTGTGCATGAACCCATGTACACGGGACTTAAGTCTGTGGATGCTATGGTGCCTGTCGGTCGTGGACAGCGCGAACTTATCATCGGTGATCGGCAGATCGGCAAAACAGCAATTGGAGTCGATGCCATCATTAATCAAAAGGGTAAAGATGTATTTTGCATTTATGTTGCTTGCGGTCAGAAAAAATCGACGGTTGCCCAGGTTCATGCTATTCTTGAAAAGCATGGGGCTATGGAATATACAACCATAATAGCTGCATGTGCCAGTGATCCCGCGACTTTGCAGTATGTTGCTCCCTATTCAGGATGCGCCATCGGCGAATATTTTCGTGATAAAGGACAGCATGCATTAATTGTATATGATGATCTTTCAAAACAGGCTGTTTCATATCGCCAGGTCTCTTTGCTTTTGAGACGACCTCCGGGACGCGAGGCATTCCCCGGCGATATTTTTTATAACCATTCTCGACTTCTTGAGCGTTCTGCCAAGTTAAGCGATGAACTCGGCGCAGGTTCCCTGACAGCATTGCCGATTATTGAGACCCAGGCAGGTGATGTGTCTGCCTATATCCCGACAAATGTTATATCCATTACCGACGGGCAGATATATCTTGAACCAAGTCTGTTTTTTGCCGGTGTCAGGCCTTCTATTAATGTTGGACTTTCTGTTTCACGGGTTGGAGGGTCAGCGCAGGTTAAGGCTATGAAGCAGGTGGCTGGTACGCTTCGACTCGATCTGGCTCAGTATCGGGAATTGGAGGCATTTGCAGCGTTCGGCAGTGATCTGGATAAAGCAACACAGGCACAGTTGACAAGGGGCGCAAGGCTGGTTGAAATATTAAAACAGCCGCAATACAAGCCATTATCCATGGAAAAGCAGGTGTCGATACTCTATGCAGGCACAAGAGGTTTTCTTGATAATTATCCTCTCGATGTTCTTGCAAAATATGAAACAGGCCTTTATGCATTTATAGAAGAAAGGCATCCGCAAATATTTACTGAGCTTGCGGAGAAACAGGAAATTTCAGACGATCTGGACAAGAAAATGGCTGAGGCATTTAAGGCTTACGGTGAAGAATTTAAGGATACAATAAAATAAAGGCTGGACTCTATGGCTACTTTAAAAGAAGTTCAAATAAAGATAACAGCAGTTAAAAAGACAAAGCAAATAACAAAGGCCATGAATATGGTGGCTACTTCCAAGCTGCGTGGTGCCCAGCAGAAGGTGGAGGCGTTCAGGCCGTATGCCTTAAAATTCGCCGATGTATTGGGGAGCCTTGCGGAAAAAGCAGGTAAGGAAGAAAGCCCTTTATTGGTATCCCGAGAGGAAGTTAAGAAAATACAGGTTATTTTGTGTACTTCAGACAAAGGGTTATGCGGCGGCTTTAATTCACATCTTATTTCAATGACTGAAAAGTTTGTAAAGGAAAAATCCGAGCAAAATATTGAGGTCGTATTTACCAATTTTGGCAAGAAGGGACGTGACTGGTGCCGTAGAAACGGTGTTCCGATTTTAGGTGAACATCTTGGAATTGTGGGAGCAAAATTTGGATTTAACATTGCAACTGTTGCCGGGCAGAGAACTGTTGATGGATTTTTAGATGAAGAATATGATGAAGTTTACATTATTTATTCAGAATTTATCAGCATGGCAAAACAGATGCCGGTAATGCAACAGATTCTGCCGATACAGCCTATTGGATTGCCTGAAGAAAAGGCTGAGGATGAAAAAACGCCGTATCTCGCGGAGCATATCTGCGAGCCTTCAACAGATGAACTACTTGGAGATATGCTTCCAAGGCATATTTATGTTCAATTGTACAGCGCACTTCTGGAAACATCCACAAGCGAACATGCTGCGCGTATGACAGCTATGAACAATGCTACAAAAGCTTGTGATGACATGGTTGATAGTCTATCACTTGCATATAATAAGGCCAGGCAGTCGTCAATTACGGCTGATCTGATGGATATTGTTGGTGGCGCTGAAGCGCTAAAAGGATAAAACTGGGGAACAGTTAATAGTTATTTGTTGATTGTTATTTACATGGCAGGCAGCAAATAGCAGATAATAAATTTGGAGGTCAATAGATGGGAGAGAACATAGGTAAAATTACTCAGGTTATGGGGCCTGTTGTTGATGTTGAGTTTGAGCAGGGTAAATTGCCTACAATTCTTACAGCGCTGCTGATTACCAATAAAACCATCAACGATGAGCCGGATAATCTTGTTGTTGAGGTTGCTCAGCATCTCGGTGACAATGTTGTTCGCACCATTGCAATGGATGTTACCGATGGTCTTGTGCGCGGAATGCCGGTGAAGGATAGCGGCAAGGCGATTATGATGCCGGTTGGCGAGGCTGGGTTGGGTCGTGTTCTAAATGTTGTTGGAAGACCTGTGGATGGCCTGGGGCCGATAAGCCAGGAGAAAATGATGCCCATTCACCGGTCAGCGCCGAAATTTACCGAACAGGACACAACTGTTCGCGTTCTTGAAACAGGCGTTAAGGTGATCGACCTGCTTGTGCCATTTCCCCGTGGCGGCAAAATGGGAATGTTTGGCGGCGCAGGAGTAGGCAAAACAGTTGTTATGATGGAGATGGTTAACAATATTGCCATGCAGCACGGTGGGATTTCCGTATTTGCAGGTGTTGGCGAACGGACCCGTGAAGGGAATGACCTCTACAAAGAAATGAAAGATTCCGGAGTTCTTCCTAAAGCCGCTCTTATTTATGGACAGATGACCGAACCGCCTGGAGCAAGAGCTCGTGTTGCTCTTTCCGCTTTGACTGCCGCAGAGTATTTTCGGGATGAAGAAGGACAGGATGTTCTTATATTTATCGATAATATATTCCGTTTTACTCAGGCCGGTTCAGAAGTTTCAGCGCTCCTTGGCAGGATGCCGTCTGCTGTGGGATATCAGCCTACACTGGCAGTTGATCTTGGCGAGCTTCAAGAGAGGATTACATCAACAGATAAAGGTTCTATTACAGCGGTTCAGTGTGTGTATGTGCCTGCGGACGACTTGACGGATCCAGCGCCTGCAACAACATTTGCCCATCTGGACGGAACAGTTGTTCTTTCCCGCGCAATTACCGAGCTTGGAATTTATCCGGCTGTTGATCCGCTTGATTCAACCTCAAGGATTCTTGATGCTGCCTATATTGGTGAAGAACATTATCAGGTGGCGCGTATGGTTCAGAATATGCTGCAAAAATACAAAGAGCTTCAGGATATTATAGCAATTCTTGGAATTGATGAACTTTCTGAGGAAGATAAGCTCACTGTTGGACGTGCAAGGAGGCTCCAGAGATTTCTTTCACAGCCGTTCCATGTTGCTGAAGTATTTACCGGAAAACCCGGGAAATATGTGAAAATCGAAGATACTGTTCGAGGCTTTAAGGAAATTTGTGAGGGAAAATATGATGACCTTCCTGAGCAGGCATTTTATATGGTAGGCGGGATAGAAGAGGCGGTTGAAAAGGCCAAAGAAATGGCTGCTGCATAAAAAAAATATAGAGGGCAAATTATGGCTGAAAATATCCGTTTAGAAGTAGTTACGCCGGAAGCATGTGTTGTTAGTGAAGATGCTCAGATTGTGGTGGCCCCGGGTATCCTTGGGGAGTTTGGCGTTTTAACCGGCCATACCCCTTTTTTAACAACCCTTAAGCTGGGCACAATTCGTTACAAGGCTGCAGATGGGGTTGAAAAAGCCGTTTTTGTTAGTTCTGGGTTCGCGGAAGCGCTTCCTGATAAGGTAACTGTGCTGGCTGAGTCTGCTGAAAAAAGGCGCGATATTGATGTTGAACGGGTTAAAAAAGCTATAAAACGCGCCCAGGAGCGTCTGGCCTCAAAGAAACCGGATATTAATTATGAGAGAGCCAGGGCTTCTTTGGCAAGAGCATTGCATCGACTTACGCTTGCTGAAACAAAGCGCGGTTAATATTTATTTAAAATTGTCCCGAAATAAAGGGCAATAAAGTTTGTTAAATCGGGTTGTTACATTAAGGGACCCAAGATGATACAAGGGCAGATCATATAATGTTTGGTCTGCCCTTTTTTATTGTTAAAAATGCAAAATACAGGAAACAAAGTCGCGGTTATCATACTTGCAGCAGGAATGGGTACACGCATGAAGTCCCGCAAGCCCAAAGTCCTGCATAAAATTCTTGGCAAACCCATGGTGATGTATGTTGTTGAAACAGCAAAAAGGGTTGCTGGAAATAATGTGATACTGGTTGTAGGCAATCAGGCTGATAAGGTACGTGAAATAATAGCGGAAAATGGTGAGTTGGTTTATGCTATACAGAAAGATCAGCTCGGAACAGGTCATGCGGTTTTGTGCGCGCTGCCTTATATACCTGAACATATAGAAGAGGTGGTTATATTATGTGGCGATGTGCCGATGCTTGGTTCAGATACCGTTATACGGCTTATAGATGATCATCTTAAGGCAAAACGCGACATATCCCTTTTAGCGGTTGAGATCAATAACCCTACAGGTTACGGCAGGGTTATATTGGATGAGAACCTGCACGTTTCCAAAATAGTTGAAGAAGCGGATGCAACAGATGAACAAAAAAGGATAAAGACTATAAATACAGGGACCTATTGCGTAAAAAAGGAATTTTTATTAAATTCTCTGCAGAAGATAAAATCGGATAATACTCAATCTGAACTTTATCTTACAGATATAGTCGAAATAGCATATAGAGAAAAAAAGGTTGTCGGCGTATTGGCGAGTAGAGATTATGAAGAGGTTATAGGTGTTAATACCTGTCAGGATCTAATAACGGCTGAGGCTATCATGAATAAAAGATCAGGTAAAATATCTTGACTTTAGCTTATAAAAAAGATTAAATATAAATTATGAGGTGTAAGATTGGATAATGACTTAATTTTGCGACAGTTTGAAGAAATTGAAGAAAAGGTTGTAAGATTAATTGATGTCTGTAAGTCACATGAAGCGACTAACGCAGAACTTAGAAAAACGATTGAAAGGTTAGAACAGGAGCTTCAGACCAGGGTTGAGGCGGAAGAGAGTTATTTAGGAGAAAGGGATTTAGTGCGGTCAAAGGTTGATGGTTTGCTGGTCAGATTAAATAATATCATAGAATCTTAACGCTAGCGGCCAATAAGATATGATTATTGGAAAGAAAGAATACTTATTCATTGGAACAACTTGTTACAATAGAATTATTTGGGCAGCCTTATACATTTAAAGCTGAATCAGAAATTACAGAGGCAAAAGAGGTCGCTGAATCACTGGCAAAAGAGGTAGCCAAGGTTGAAACTCAGCAATCAGGTAAAGCATCCGATATTACGAAGCTGGTGATCTTGATTTCAGCCGCTCTAAACATTGCTAATGAAAATTTTGAGCTAAAAAGAAATTATTCGAATTTATTACAGGAGCTTTCTGACCGCCTGGCAAACTTAATACGTACATTAAGTGCTAATATGCAATAATATAGGCAGCTATCAGGTTGTAACAAATGAATAGGTGCAAGGTACGGCCCCTGCTGTGTTCGTGATTGGAAGATGTTCTTTGACCCAACATTTATATTTAAGGGAGCTTTCACTGGTTTTGGTGAGCAGGTTCTGCTTGTACAGAAAAGCCTAAAGAAACTATAAGGCGCCCACTTTGAGCCTTGGCTCAAAGACCTTCTAACACGGCTATTTGGCGGGGGCCTTCCTTAATTACAAATAGGACGTTAGCCCTAAATAAAGAGTATATTATCAATCCAATTCAGCTTTCCGAATATCTCATCCCAAATCCACCTCACAGTAGATTATTTTTTGTCTTCGAAATTTGACGACTTTTTCCGACGCTATCAAGTTTGATGAACTCGTAAAAAGTCGAAAAGTACCATTTCTCGTCATTCCGGCGAAAGCCGGAATCCAGTTTATTCAATTATTTACGAAGGCTCTGGACTCCGGTTTTCATCGGAGTGACGACTTTTTCCGACGCTATCAAGTTTGATAAATTCGTAAAAAGCCGAAAATGCTCCCTCTCTCTTGATGGGAGAGGGTTAGGGTTAGGGTGAGGGTGAATATAACGCTATTTTAACTGCTTACATCCTCCTCCCCCGCCCGCCTCGCAAGCGAGAGCGTTGCGGGCAGGCCTTTGTCCCCTCCCGCCAGGGGAGGGGAAATCTGACTTTTTATGAAACTATCAAATTTATATATATCCATGGAGATTAGCAATGAATGCATATAATATATTATTTGGCATAATCGGCTTTATGTTAGGTTGTGTCATTGCCTATTGGGTGAAGGGAAGGATTGTATCTCAGAAGCTTAAGTCTGCTGAGTTGGAGGCATCACGCCTGTTAGAGGAGGCTAATCGGAGATCACAAACACTGATAAAAGAGGCTAAGCTCGAAGCCAAAGACAGACTTTTAAACATGAAGAGTGAATTTGATGCTGAAATAAAGGAGGCTCAATCTGAATTAAAGAAAAAAGAGAGAAGGTTGATACAAAAAGAGGAGAGTGTTGACAGAAAAATCGAGCAGTTTGAGCGGAGAGATAGAGAAATCTCTGGAAAAGAAAGGCAGTTAGCAAGAAAGGTTGAGCATGTTGAGCGAAGTGAAGCAAACTATAATAAATTAATAGAAGAACAAAAAAAACAGCTTGAAAAGATTTCCGGTTTGACGGCGGGGCAGGCCAAGGAGCTGTTGATCAGGGCGATGGAAAACGAGGCACGACATGAAGCTGCGAGACTAATTAAACGAATAGAGAATGAAACAAAAGAACAGGCAGATAAAAAAGCCAAAAAAATTATAGCTACTGCCATCCAGAGATATGCCGGAGATTTTGTTGCCGAACGAACTGTGTCTATTGTACACCTTCCCAGCGATGAAATGAAGGGGCGTATAATCGGCAGAGAAGGGCGTAATATACGTGCCATTGAGGCTGCTACAGGTATCGATCTTATTATAGATGATACTCCTGAGGCGGTTATATTGTCTGGTTTTAATCCTGTCAGGCGAGAGGTGGCTCGACTTTCACTTTTGAAGTTGATATCAGACGGTCGAATACATCCAGCGCGGATAGAAGATGTTGTAAAAAAGGTTGAGCAGGAAATTGATTTGGCAATAAAGGAGGCAGGAGAACAGGCTGCCTTTGATTTAGGAGTTCATGGTATTCATAATGAGCTAATTAAGATTATTGGTAGATTAAAATTCAGAACAAGTTATTCGCAGAATGTTCTGCAGCATTCAGTTGAGGTAGGGTTTTTATGTGGTATCATGGCCGCTGAATTAGGACTTAATCAAAAACTGGCAAGACGTATGGGATTATTGCATGATATTGGAAAAGCGGTGGATCACGAGGTCGAAGGACCGCATGCTTTGATCGGCTCTAAGCTTGCCAAAAAATTTGGTGAATCTCCGGATGTTGTGCACGCTATTGCAGCGCACCATGAAGATGTGCAGCCTAGTTCAGTCTATGATTTATTGGTACAGGCTGCTGACGGGCTTTCAGGGGCAAGGCCGGGAGCGCGAAAAGAATTACTTGAAAATTATATTAAACGACTGGAAGATCTTGAAAAAATAGCTAATTCATTTAAAGGAGTTGCCAACACTTATGCCATCCAGGCCGGCAGGGAACTTAGAGTAATAGTTGAAAGTGAAATAATTTCAGATGAGGAGTCCGTTTTTTTAAGCAGAGATATTGCAAAAAAGATTGAAGAGTCATTAACATTCCCGGGCCAGATCAGGGTTACAGTTATTAGAGAAACCAGAGCAGTGGAATATGCAAATAAATAGGGTAACAGTTCGCAGTTCACAGTTCACACTTTTTTGAAGAATTCTGTAGCTCCGTATAAGCGGGATCTTCGTTTCCGCTTCGACAAGCTACAGGGACTTTAAAGGAACGGCCATTAAGTCAACGGCATTGAGTATAGGATGTAAACAATCTGTTGGGAGTGTAAATATTTTGAAATGATCTCATTGTTATTCGAGGTGGATGTATGGCTAATTTAATGGATATTTTTTATGAGCGTGGGTTTATAGAACAAACAACCCACGGGGATGAATTGAAAGAATATCTCGATCAGGAGAATATAACTTGTTATATTGGTTTTGATCCGACAGCGTCCAGTCTTCATATTGGGAGCCTCGTACCAATAATGTCGCTTGCTCATATGCAAAAACTTGGTCACCGTCCTATTGCTCTTGTTGGAGGTGGAACTGGTCTTGTCGGAGATCCGAGCGGCAAGACTGAAACGCGGCAAATACTTACACCGGAAGTTGTGGAAGAAAATGCAATTGGAATTAAAAAACAGTTGTCCAGGTTTATAGATTTCAGCAAAGAAAAAGCCCTTATATTAAACAATGCCGACTGGTTGTCCGGATTAAAATATATACCTTTTCTTAGAGACATCGGAAGGCATTTCAGTGTCAATCGAATGATAAAGGCGGAAAGCTACAAGATGCGCCTTGAATCGGAAGAGGGGTTGAACTTTATTGAATTCAATTACATGCTTTTACAGGCATATGATTTCTTAAATCTTTTTGATAACTATGGCTGCAAGTTGCAGATGGGAGGAAGCGACCAGTGGGGAAATATAATTAGCGGTATTGAGCTTATTCGAAAGATGCGCCAGGAGACCGTTTTTGGCATAACCTTTCCATTGATTACTACAAGTAGCGGAGCAAAGATGGGGAAAACAGCCAAAGGAGCTGTTTGGCTTGATTCTGAAAGGACGAGCCCATACGAATATTATCAGTACTGGATCAATACAGATGATAATGATATTGTTCGTTTTTTGGCTCTTTATACTTTTTTACCTATGAATGAAATCAGAGATGTTGAAAAGCTGAAGGATGATGATTTAAACAGCGCTAAAACTGTACTTGCTTTCGAAGCCACTCAACTTCTTCATGGCAGACAGGAGGCAATAAAAGCTTATCATGCAGCAGCAAGTATGTTTGGCATTCGTATTGTACCGGAGAGGATAATGCCGAAAAGCAGTATCCCCCGAGATGAAGCCGATTTTGATGATATTTCAGTGCCACATTCATTTTTTGATTTAAAGCAGATCCAGGCAGGTATTCCTGCATTTAAACTATTTCATTTGGCAGGGCTTGCCCCATCAGGAAGTGCGGCAATGAGGCTAATCAAGCAGGGGGGAGCATATATAAATGGCAATCGAATTAGTTCAGCCGAATATATGATAAGTGAGGATGACCTTAATAATAAGGAAATATTGTTAAGAGCGGGGAAAAAGCGTTTTCACAAAATAAAGATTAGATGTTAAATAGAGCAAGCCCGATGATTTCACAAAAATGTTGTTTGACAATTATAAGTTTTATGTAGAAAATATAGATAAAATAAATTAAGAAAAAATAAGAAAAAACTTCTTGACATCATTGAATAGATATTTTATAAAATGCTTTTTTAAAACAGTGAGTGCATTCCTTGTCCGCATCAGGAGGACTGCAGATAGTTTGTATTTTGATCTTTGAAAACTAAATAGTGACAGCTTGTGAGTTAGGTCTCTTGTAAATTTGTTGCAGAAGCAACTTAAAGTAATTTAATTGGAGAGTTTGATCCTGGCTCAGAATGAACGCTAGCGGCGTGCTTAACACATGCAAGTCGTACGAGAACTCTTTAGCTTGCTAAAGATAGTAAAGTGGCGCACGGGTGAGTAACGCGTGGGTAATCTACCTCTGAATTTGGGATAACTCCGCGAAAGCGGTGCTAATACCGGATAATATTTCAGAATCTTCGGGTTTTGAAATCAAAAGTGGTCTCTACATGTAAACTACTGTTTGGAGATGAGCCCGCGTACCATTAGCTTGTTGGTAGGGTAATGGCCTACCAAGGCTACGATGGTTAGCTGGTCTGAGAGGATGATCAGCCACACTGGAACTGACACACGGTCCAGACTCCTACGGGAGGCAGCAGTGAGGAATTTTGCGCAATGGGGGAAACCCTGACGCAGCAACGCCGCGTGAGTGATGAAGGCTTTCGGGTCGTAAAGCTCTGTCAAGTGGGAAGAACATGAAAAATGTTAATATCATTTTTTACTGACGGTACCACTAAAGGAAGCACCGGCTAACTCCGTGCCAGCAGCCGCGGTAATACGGGGGGTGCAAGCGTTATTCGGAATTATTGGGCGTAAAGGGCGCGTAGGCGGTCTTTTAAGTCAGATGTGAAAGCCCGGGGCTTAACCCCGGAAGTGCATTTGAAACTGAAGGACTTGAGTATGGGAGAGGGAAGTGGAATTCCTGGTGTAGAGGTGAAATTCGTAGATATCAGGAGGAACACCGGTGGCGAAGGCGACTTCCTGGACCAATACTGACGCTGAGGCGCGAAGGCGTGGGGAGCAAACAGGATTAGATACCCTGGTAGTCCACGCAGTAAACGATGAACACTAGGTGTAGCGGGTATTGACCCCTGCTGTGCCGCAGTTAACGCATTAAGTGTTCCGCCTGGGGAGTACGACCGCAAGGTTAAAACTCAAAGGAATTGACGGGGGCCCGCACAAGCGGTGGAGCATGTGGTTTAATTCGA
>CBDAFK010000180.1:0-17186 GCA_965195235.1 uncultured Desulfobacterales bacterium
TTCATAGGTTATTGGTTCTCTGACATCCGACCTTCTTACCTTCTTACCTCTGACATCCGACCTCTGACATCCGACCTCCGACCTCCGACCTCCGACCTCTGACCTCTGACATCCGACCTCTGACCTCTGACCTCTGACCTCCGACCTCCGACCTCCGACCTCTGACCTCCGACCTCTGGCCTCTGACCTCCGACCTCTGACCTCTGACCTCCGTCCCTCTAATCTTTATCCAGTCCAAATGCGCTGTGAAGAGTACGCACGGCCAGCTCTGCATACTTTTCTTCTATTATACAGGAAATCCTGATTTCTGATGTGCTTATCATAAGGATATTAATATTTTCACCGGCCAGAATTGAAAACATCTTTGATGCTACCCCTGAATGACTCCTCATTCCAACGCCGGTAACAGATACCTTTGCGATATTTTCGTCGCCAAATACCTTTTCAGCGCCGATCTCCTCTGCTACCTGCTTTTCTATTTCCAGCGCCTTGCTGAAATCCTTTTTTGAAACAGTAAATGTAAGGTCGGTCAGCCCTTGGGCGCGGGTGTTCTGGATAATCATATCCACCAGTATTTTTGCGTCAGCAATGGGTGAAAAAATCTTTGCAGCTACCCCGGGTCGATCCGAAACCTTTTTCAGGGTTATACGGGCGGCATCTTTGCTGTGAGTTATACCTGATACAATTAGACGTTCCATAACAGAATCTTCATTAACAACCATTGTGCCTTCCTCCTCGCTGAATGATGATCTTACATGCACAGGAACATTATATTTTTTGGCAAATTCAACAGATCGAATCTGTAAAACTTTGGCTCCAAGGCCAGACATTTCAAGCATTTCATCATAAGAAATTGCATTGAGTTTTCTTGCCTTCTCGCAGATATTGGGGTCCGCAGTATATATGCCGTGTACATCTGTAAATATTTCACATTTGTCCGCATTAAGCGCAGCAGTTATTGCCACAGCAGATGTGTCTGAGCCGCCACGTCCAAGAGTCGTTATGTTCCCTTCCTGGTCACATCCCTGAAATCCTGCAATCACTACTATATTGCGTTTTTCAATAAGCTTCTTTATACGATCTGCTCCTATTTGAATGATACGGGCGCCGCCATAATTGCGGTTGGTAATAATTTCTGCCTGATACCCTAATATGGATTTAGCCGGATAGCCCATTGATTGTAAGGTCATCGCCAGAAGAGCTGCGGTTGTCTGCTCACCTGTGGCCAGCAAAACATCCAGCTCGCGCTTATCCGGTGAAACAGCAACCTGATTTGCCATGTCGATCAAGCTGTCTGTGACACCTGCCATGGCTGAAAGTACAACGACTACGTCATTGCCCTGGTCAAAGGTTTTTGCGACCCGCTTTGCTACATTACGGATCCGCTCAAGATCGGCTACTGAAGTGCCGCCAAATTTTTGTACTATTATACCCATGCTTTCGCAATCCTTTCTATAAGAGCGCTCATTTCCAAAGCATTTGCGGATATGGTAAGCTTTCGTGACTCGTCATTTAATATCTCAAAATGTATAGTCAAATATTCAGCTAACAAATTCTTATTTAGTTTATCAGCCCATTCAACAACAACTACGCCTTTACCATGAAGTATTTCATACAACCCGATATCTTCGAAATCAACAGGGTCTTCCATTCGATACAAATCGACATGGAATAGAGGATGTCGGCCGGGATATTCATTTATCAAAACATATGTAGGGCTGGTTATATAGTAATCGTCAGAAACTCCAAGACCCATGGCCAGGCCCTGGACAAATGAAGTCTTCCCACTTCCAAGATCACCGGTTAAGCATATAACTGTTCCGGCTGAAATCAATGCGCCTATCTTTTGGCCAAGCAACTGAGTTTCTTCAAGAGATTCTGTTATTATCTGAATCTGTTTGCAGATCATAACCAGCTACAATCAGGGTTTCTTAGTAAAATACGAATATCGAACATATTGAAAGATGAACGTCCAACGTCGAACATTGAACGTCCAACGTCGAATAATGATGTCGCTCCGCTCCTCAAATTATTTTAAAATCTATTTCTTTATCTTTCCCATTCAATATTCGATGTTGGACGTTCGATGTTCATTACTAATCTTCTCACCTTCTGCCCTTCTAATCTTCCAATCTTCCAATCTTCCAACCTTCCAACCTTCCAACCTTCCAACCTTCCAACCTTCTGCCCTTCTAATCTTCTAATCTTCTAATCTTCTGCCCTTCTAATCTTCCAACCTTCCGACATCTGACATCTGACCTCCGGCCTCTGACCTCTAACCTCCGGCCTCTGACCTCTGACCTCTGACCTCTGACCTCTGACCTCTGACCTCTGACCTCTGACATCTGACCTCTGACATCTGACCTCTGACCTCTGACCTCCGGCCTCTGACCTCTGACCTCTGACCTTCTGACCTCCGACCTCCGGCCTCTGACCTCCGACCTCTGACCTCCGACCTCCGACCTCTGACCTCCGACCTCTGACCTCCGGCCTCCGGCCTCTGACCTCCGACCTCTATCCTCTATTCTAATCTTCCAATCTGTTCAGGTATGGCCCTCATAACGTCGGTTGCCAGAAAACCAAAAGGCCCTGTCTCATCTGCTATGGCATCAGCGGCTGTTCCATGCAGGTACACGCCGGCATGTGCGGCTGTTTCAGGAGAATAACCCTGAGTCACAAGACCTGCTATTATGCCTGTCAGCACATCACCCATTCCTCCGGATGCCATACCGGGATTGCCGGTAGGATTGATAAAAACATTGCCATCTGGATGGGCTATTATTGTCCTCGCCCCTTTAAGCACCACATGAACATTGAACCTTTCCGCAAAATCCCTTGCGCAACCCACACGATCTTTCTGTATGTTTTTGGCGGTTGAATCAATAAGCCTTGCCATCTCTCCGGGATGAGGAGTCAATATAACCGGAACTTTCAAGTTTTGTAAAATCTTCGTATGACCTGCCAGGCTGTTTATCCCATCAGCATCAATAACGAGCGGCAGCGTGCTTTCCTGAATAACCCGACGAATAAGACTCTTTGTTTCATGAGCGCTTCCAAGGCCGGGCCCTATGGCAAGGCACCTTTTGCCTGAAAGCAGGTCCATAATCGCATTAAATGATGATTCACACAGCATGCCGTCATCGGTTTCAGGAAGAGGAAAGGTCATTGCCTCGAGAATCTGAGACTCCAGAATAGCATTTATGCTGTTTGGCAGCCCAAGAGTAACAAGGCCTGCGCCAACACGCATGGCAGACATGGCTGCCATAGCTGCTGCGCCTGTTTTTCCGGGAGATCCGGCAAGCAACAAAAGATGGCCCGCATCGCCCTTGTGAGCATCCGGCAGCCTTGGTTTAAAATAATTACGGAATAAAACCGACGTCAAAAGGTGCTGCATTGGTTTCACCTGGGCTGTTATGTAATGCGGTATCCCTATATCCACTATTTCAAGGCTTCCGGTATAAGTTGCCCCAGGAAAAAGAATGAGACCTGTCTTTGCAAATGCAAATGTCGCTGTGGCTTGCGCACGAATACATGCGCCCTGCGGCTGACCGGTATCTGAATCCAAGCCCGATGGTATGTCCACTGCAAAAACCGGTTTGTTTAAGCTATTGATAAACTCGATGATTTCTCTGAAATATCCCTTTACTTCTGATTTCAGCCCGGTCCCTAATATGGCGTCAACCCATATCTCCTGATGAACCATAGAAGTTCTATGCGTTGAAAAAGCCTTTTTGTCAGGAATTTCGATAACAGGTATACTTAAAGGGTCTAACAGCTTCATGTTTGCGGCAGCATCACCCTTAATCACAGCTCTTTTTGATAGAAGATATACGGTCGCTTTAATGCCCTTTTGGGCAAGATAACGGGCTATAACAAAACCGTCTCCACCGTTGTTGCCGCGTCCTGCCACAATACCGATCTTTTTATTTTTAAGTCCGCCAAACTTTTCAAAAAGAATTTGTGTTGCACCCCGGCCGGCATTCTCCATTAGAACCCTGCCGGGAATACCGAACGATTCGATGGTAAGTCGATCTATTTTCTGCATTTCGCCGGCTGTTACAAGATACATACTCAACCTCTTAGTACTTAAAACCACCTGAAATCATAATAATTTAGCACTTTGAAAATTTGGCTGTTTTCGTTGAGATGTTGCTAATCCGAAAAAACATTATTTGAATATCGAATGTCGAACAAGGAATGTCGAATGATGAATTGCCTGCCTGTGCGTGTACGCACGCAGACAGGTGGAATCGCTACGCTCTATCTTTTATAGTAGTAAAAATGATAGAATACCTTACTTCGACATTCATAATTCCTTGTTCGACATTCTGCGGTTCAAAAACCGCTGCCAAAGGTAAGTTTTTTCAACAGCCTAAAATATTGCTGTTCATCTATAATTCCTTTATCAGCATCGCCATTTCCCTTACCGCTTTTTCCATTCCCACAAGAACCGCCCTTGAAACAATACTGTGTCCAATGCTGAACTCGTCAATTTCTTTAAGGCCCTTAAAAGCTTTTATGGTTTTATAGCAAATTCCATGACCGGCATTAACGCCAAGTTTAAGTTTATTAGACAGCTTGACTGCATCAACTATTTTAGAAAAGGCCTTTTCTTTTTTAGAGGCTGTTGTTGCATCACAAAATGATCCTGTATGGATTTCAACCATATCGGCATTTATCTGGTAAGCCAACTTTATCTGGTCAGGATCCGGATCAATAAAGATACTGACAGGAATACTGCTGTTTTGAAGTAAGGCAATTGTTTCAGAAACAACACTTTTGTGAACAATCAGATCCAGCCCCCCTTCGGTTGTCAACTCCTCCCTTTTTTCAGGCACCAGTGTCACAAGATCAGGTTTTATATCAAGAGCGATCCCGGCCATTTCTGGGGTCGAAGCCATTTCCAGGATAAGCTTTGTCTGCACAACCTGTCGCAAAATTCTGACATCCCGATCCTGAATGTGGCGTCTATCCTCCCGAAGGTGAACCACAATACCATCTGCTCCTGCTAATTCAGCAAGCACTGCTGCTGCTACAGGCTCAGGGTAATGGATCTTCCTTGCCTCCCTTAATGTTGCAATATGATCGACATTTACAGCTAATCCAGCCATTCATAAGCCTCCTGTATATAAAATATATTCTGATAAACCGGATAAACCGGAAAAATTACAACTGAACTTAGCGCACCTGCGGTGCGGACATAAGTGCCTAAAGTATATTAAAGTGAGCTAAAGTGCCTAAAGTTAAGGAATGCACCTTCGGTGCTACTAATTTTAAAGTTATGAGTGCCTAAAGTAGTGGAGTAACAACATCCTGTAGCTCCTGCCGGATACCCTGCCGGCAAGTGGGTTATCAATTAGCACGCCGAAGGCGTACCACAACTTTAGGCATTTTAGGCACTTTAGCTCACTTTAGGCACTTTTTACTCAATACACCTGACAATTCATTACTCTTCTTTTCCATTTTATCAGCCTCTTCATTTGATTTTTCATGATCATAACCAAACAGGTGCAAAATTCCGTGTATTAGAAGCTGATCAAAACGATCTTCCATGCTTATTTTAGCTAACTTTCCCTCTCGCATGGCGGTTTCAACGGAAATGACCACATCTCCAAGAAGCTGAGGGGTTATATTTGAAAACCTCCCTTCGCGCATGGGAAAAGCAATAACATTTGTAGGCCCTAAGCGATTAAGATACTTTTTATTCAGCTCCTCTATCTGAAGATCATCAACGATAAGGATCGAAAGTTCTCCATCAGGACAGTCCAAGGCGCTTAATATGACCTGCGCTGTTTGCTGTATTTTCTCTTGTAATATCCTGAACTTGCTTTGCCCGTTGTCTATCAGAATTTCCATTGCCGCCCTTTCTATTGTTTGCAGCGGGTTTTTCCGGATATTCGATTCGATGATGGTGTATCCCTGTTAATATTTTGTTGAAACTTTTTGCTATGCTGTGCAAATCTTTTAAGGTCAACTCGCAGTCTTCAAGCTGGCCGTCGGAAAAAATCTTGTTCATGAGATCCTGCACAAGACCTTGAATTCTTGACGGCGTAGGATTATCAAGCACTCTCGACGCAGCCTCAATAACGTCTGCCAGCATGACAAGAGCTGCCTCCCTGGTCTGGGGTTTGGGACCGGGATAAAGGAAGTTGTCGATATTTACCGCATCTGCTCCTTTCATTTTTTTTGCCTTTTCATAAAAGTAGCTAATAAGGCTTGTGCCGTGGTGCTGCCTGATGGTGTCGATTATGGCCTGACCCAATTTATTCTCTTTGGCTATCTCGACCCCTTCCTTTATGTGAGACATCAAAATCAGGCTTGACATGGATGGAGCAAGCTTATCATGCCTGTTCTTGCCGTTTTCCTGGTTTTCAATAAAATACAGCGGTTTCTTAATCTTGCCGATATCGTGATAATACCCGCATACTTTTGCCAGCAAAGGATTAGCCCCTATTGAAGATGCTGCCGCTTCAACCATAGAGCCTACAATTACAGAATGATGATAGGTTCCTGGAGCCTCTATCATAAGTCTGCGTAAAACGGGGCGATCAAGATTTGCGAGTTCCAGCAATTTTATATCTGTCGTGTAATCAAAGGCTATTTCTACAAGAGGCACAATACCTGCCGCAACAACTCCGGAACCGACTCCCCCGGCTATAAACGCAAAAGCCCAGCCATATAAGAGGTTAGAAGCTGAAAACTCAGCCGTATAAACACCTATAGCTGTTACAAGTATAAGATTGAGCAATCCAAGTTTTGCTCCCGCCTTAATAAATACTTTGCGTTCTCTGCAATTCCTGATCCAATAGGCAGCCATTGTGCTGTTAAGCATAAAGTAAATAAAAACTTCAAATCTATTTTGAAATATGATTGCCGTGCAAAGCGCGGTCAACATGGCAAAGGAAATGGCGATATCAAAACCCATAAATAAACATACTGTCATAGCTCCTGCGGCAAGTGGAACGCCATAAAGTATTGATGAAGAGGATATTGGAAAAGTGGTATTTTGGGTAAGTGTTTCAGAAAGTGATGACGAAATACTGGCGATAAAAATAAAGGTTATAAGCATGCTGGCGATAAACAGCAGGTTTTTATTGTTGTTAAGAGCTTTGCGGCTTTGAGGATTTATATGAATAATATATGTTATTATCAAAAGGCACAAAAGCAGCATTGAGGCTCCAATGCTGCTTGCAACTATTTGCTTATTTTTTATACTGGTCTGCAGGATTTTCAGTTTTAAAAGCTGGACTTCAGTAACCCTTTCCCCCTCACGCAAGAGCATCTCCCCTGCCTTTATTTTGTAAAGAACAGGCTTGATTTCTGCTGCCGCGCTCTTTTTCAGTTCTTCGGTCGCGCTCCTGTTTAATGTTATATTTGGTTGTATAAGCCTTTGAGTAAAATCCACTATCAGGTTTATCAGTGTATAGTCTAAGTCCTTAAGAAAAGGTTGGCCAATAATTCTGACCATGGTTTTTGCCTGGTCAAGACCGTAATATTGCTTTACTTTATTGACGACCCTGTTTGTTTCGGTTCCGACGTCCCTTATAAATATTCCGTTGTCAGCCTCTTTAAGGAGGATTTCCTTATTTATTACAACACCGTTTTCTAAAATCTGTGTTAATATTTTGGAAATAAGATAAACAATATCTTTCGAAAACTTTTCCTTTTCAAGGACCTGATACGCGCCTTTACTGACAGAAATACCGATTGTTTCCTCAAAACCCTTCTTCATCTGCCATATCTGTTCATGCACGGAGGCTTTATTCCTGCCAGTCCCTTCACCCTGATCTTGCATTTCATCTTTAAAAACCGCTCTAAGATCTGCAAAGGCCTGCTGCACGCGCGCCGTTAATCTTGATAATAATAGTTTATCATAATCATAAACGGTTAATACTTTCTCAACAGCAAGCTTGCGGTTTGCTTCTGTAGCAGATTCATCCTCAATAAAAAAATCTCTCGGAGCCTTGATATCCCTATCAACGACATCGCCTATTTTATAAGAATGCTCTGTAATAACCAGACTCGGGTAAAGAACAATAATAAATATCACGGCGACCCCGACAAGTATGCTCCATCGGACATAATTGCTGGAGCCTAAAAGCCTGTTAATCGATTCTTTGCTTTTCTCTATATTCATAATTCATAATTCATAATTTAGGAATTAAAGGTATTTTACTGATTTTAATCCCTGAATTCCTGAATTCCTCAATCCCCCAATTCTTTTCTTGCATCCAGTTCTTCATATGCCTTGATGATTTTCTGGACCAATCTATGGCGCACAACATCGGTTTTTGAAAAAAAGACAAACTTTATTCCGTCTATTTCCTGAAGGATATTCTTTGTTTCTATAAGTCCCGAAGGTTTTCCAACCGGAAGATCGGTCTGTGTAATATCGCCTGTAATAACGGCCTTGGAGCTGAAACCTATTCGGGTAAGGAACATCTTCATCTGTTCTGAAGTGGTGTTTTGCGCTTCGTCTAAAATAACAAAAGAATCGTTTAATGTTCTGCCTCGCATGAAAGCGAGAGGAGCCACTTCGATAACCCCTTTCTTCATCAGGCTCGACACCTTCTCAAAACGCATCATATCATGAAGCGCATCGTAGAGGGGTCTTAAATATGGATCGACTTTTTCGGTTAAATCACCGGGCAAAAATCCAAGGGCTTCTCCGGCTTCAACCGCGGGTCTCGTTAAAATTATACGACTAACCCGCCCTTCTGAAAGTGCGGCAACCGCCATTGCCATCGCAAGATATGTTTTACCCGTTCCTGCAGGCCCGATTCCAAAAACCATATCATATTTTCGAATAGCGTCTATATATTCTTTTTGAGCCGGGCTCTTTGGAGTTATCGAATGTTTTTTGGAAGTAACGTAAACAGTATCTAAGAAAATCTCCTTTAAATTAATATTGTCATCTTCGCTCAGAACCTTGATCGCATAATCAACATCGTTCGAATAAACCGGATAATTATCCTTTAACAGGCCGTAGAGCTGCTCAAGTATATTCTGCGCTAACTTTACGGCAATACAGTCGCCCTGAATAAATACAGTATTGCCCCTTGCCTTGATTGTGATATTTAATGCATCGGCAATTCTTTGAAGGTTGCTGTTATGTTCCCCGAAAAGCTGCTTTGCCAGATTTATATCTGAAAATGTATATTCGATTTTTTTATTGTCTGATTTATCTTTCATATCGGAATCAAATCTGCTTTAATTTTTTTATGTATCACAATCCTTTAATCTAATGCAAACTACAATTTTAAGCCAATAAAGTAAAAAAGAAAAACACCTTGACTGATAAAATCTGCTTTGTTATTTTAATAATATTGTAAAAAGTAGAATTCATCAGCCACAGATTCACACAGATGAACGCAGATAGGTTTAACTATACAGGTACCCGTTCACTGTTCAAAGTTCAAGGTTAAACTGATTTAGCGGGGACATAACATATGATCCCTTGAAAGAAAGCTTCGATTTTGAGTCCACTTCAGAATTTATTAGATTCTATGATACATTTCCTCCTGCCACTGTGAGGCACGAGAGGGCAGGAAGCAAGACCCACTGCTTCCCAACGAGTATCGGCATTACAAACGCTTTGACGAGCTATTGCTAGAAAACAACCACTTGGTGGTCATCGTGGTCTTCAAAACGCGTCTTGATGAACACGGCCAGTATGCCCCAAACAACTTCGTAGTGACCGGATGGGCCAAGTATATTCAACCAAAAAGGTGAACAAAATGGGTAAAGCTAAATTGTACGAAACAGAGACAACTGCGAGTGATGCTACACCAGTGCGTTTCGTCTATGACCAGGAGGCAGATACCCTTTACCTACGTGGAATCACACCCAGCGATGGCCGCGGTTTGAGAGTTCGTCGTTGAAGTTGTAGGCGCCGTCCAACCAGGCGCTTGAGATGGACTGGGCAAAGCTGTGCCGCTTTTGAAAGGTAGTATTTGACCGGTAGTTTTTACCTTTATCATAGTTTTTGGTTATCGTTGCCCAGCCTCTCAGCTTTACGGCCTATAAAGTGATGATTGACATAATCCACTTAGAATAGTATGTTAGTAGCATGAAAATCAAGACATCCATCACACTATCAATCGAGTTATTAAAGGCTATTGATTTGTACATCGGGGAGTACAAAAGTCGATCTGCGTTTTTAGAAACCGCGGCACGCCAATTTATTATCCAATTGGAACGAAAAAAAACTGAACAGCGTGATTTGGAGATTATCAATCGCCATGCGGATTCACTAAACGCTGAGGCAGAGGATGTGCTTACTTATCAGGTTCCGCTGTGAGACGCGGCGAGTTGTACAGAGTTAGGCGAGCTTCAGCGCGTGATCCTAAAAAGTTTCGTGTGTTCGTCATTGTCAGCCGCCAGATTCTGATTGATTCCCGATTCTCAACAGTTATTTGTGCCCCTGTTTACACGGCTTATGATAGCCTTTCAACCCAAATTGCCGTCGGAGTTGACGAAGGACTGAAGCATGATAGTGGTATTCATTGTGATGAACCCATCAGTCTACCTAAATCCATGTTGACCAACTACGTCGGCAAACTCTCCCCCGAAAAACTTTACCTTCTTGGAAAGGCTTTAAAAATTGCTCTGCAACTGCACGAGAAACAGGAAGTCTGAACAAGTCATTTCACTTGACCGCTAACGCAATGCTGTTTTTTGGAGTGTGTAGTTTTAACAAAATTTTTAGCAAATCAAATGCAGCCTTTAAATGTAAATACACAAAATCTGATCTTTTATACGAGGTTTTGCTAAAAAATATTTCGATAAAATAGGAGGAAATCATGACAACAGCTACAGCTCGTCATATCCTGGTTGATACACAGGAAAAATGTGAAGAAATCAAAAAACAAATTGAAGAAGGGTCTGATTTCGCTGAAATGGCCAGGCAGCATTCTAAATGTCCTTCCGGACAGCGGGGCGGGGGTGATTTAGGTGAGTTTTCGCCCGGCCAAATGGTTCCAGAATTTGATAACGTCGTATTCAGTCAAGAAACAGGAAAGGTTCATGGGCCGGTTCAGACCCAGTTTGGATACCATCTAATTGAAATTACAAGTCGAAGTGATTGAGAATAAACAAACAGATGGAGAAATATAAATGACATCAGACCCTTGGAAAGCACGAAAGGTAGTAATAGTAGGCGCAGGAGCCGTCGGCGCGACTTTTGCCTATGCTTTAGCTCAAAGCGGCATATCCGACGATATCTCACTGGTTGACCAGAACCCTGAATTGGCAGAAGGACAAGCACTGGACCTTGCCCATGGTGTTCCATTTTTTCCGTCGGTGACGATCCGGGCCGGCGGAGTCGAAGATTACGCGGATGCACAGGTGATCGTCATAGCAGCCGGGGCTAAGCAGCAGCCAGGCGAATCGCGTCTCGATCTCCTTCAGAGGAATGCTGCTATCACAGAAAGTATCATTGATGACATTGTCAGGAAGAAATCTGACTGCGTAATAGTCTTAGTGAGCAATCCTGTTGATGTGCTTACATACATTGCTCTCAAACGGACAGGATGGGATCGAGGTCGCGTTCTTGGGTCGGGCACAGTATTAGACAGCGCCCGCTTGAGATATTTCCTGAGTCAGCGTTGCGACATCGACGTGCACAATGTCCATGCCTACATTTTGGGCGAACACGGTGACAGTGAGTTTGCCGCTTGGTCCATGAGCAACATTGCAGGCATGCCCATCGACGAATACTGTCCTATTTATGCGAAATGTGACGATTGGAAAGCTGAACGCCATGCCCTTGTTGAGAAAGTGAGGAACTCTGCCTATCATATTATCGATTACAAAGGGGCTACGTATTTTGCAATCGGCCTGGCTCTTGTGCATATTGTTGAAGCCATTCTCCGAAATCAAAGAACTGTTCTAACAGTGTCAACTCTTCTTACGGGTGAATATGGTGTTGACGATGTGTGTTTGAGCGTGCCTGCTGTGGTCTCTCGATCAGGGGTGGAGCGTATATTAGAAGGTAAATTATCGAAGGTCGAACGTAAATCTCTTGCGCAATCCGCCTTAGTCCTAAATGACACATTAGCAAAGTTGCGATAGGAGGGGAACATATGTGGATTTTGGGATTTATCATAACTTGACAGTTCTATGAATTATATGATATAAATATTAAAATTTGTATAACATTTTTCACCACAGATGGTTAATTTATGCAGCGAAAAATTACATTTTTTATGTTAAGCGCTTCAGGCTCTCCGATAAAGCAGGCAACTGTTTCCAGAACATTTTTACGTTTTTCAGGCCTTTTTGTCACGGCCTGCATTATATTTTTTGGGTTTGCAATATATGACCATTATGATGTTAAGCTGAAATTATCAAATATCAGAGGGATGGAGAGCGATATTTCCGAGCAATCTGATACAATAATCACCCAGCGCAAGCAGATAAAAAAATTTGCAGATGAGATCAATTCCTTAAAGTCAAAACTCCTTGATCTAAACAATTTTGAAAAACAGCTCAGGATTGTTGCCAATATTGAAAAACCTGCTGGTCAGGACAACCTTTTTGGCATTGGCGGTTCAACACCTGGTGATCTTAATACACAGATTCCGCTCACTGATAAGCACAACAGCCTGGTTCGCGAAATGCATGAGCAGGTCAAGCAACTTGATTTTGCATCAATAAATCAAAAGCAAGGGTTTGAGTCGCTGTTAAAATATCTTGAAGATCAACAAAACCTTCTTGCCTCAACACCTGCTATACGCCCGGTAAGCGGGTGGACATCATCAAGATTCGGATACCGCTTATCCCCGTTTACTGGTTTGCGCGAATTTCACAAGGGCTTGGATATCGCTACCCGGACAGGCACTCCTATAGTTGCCACTGCCGATGGTGTCGTAACATTTGCCGGCAGAAAAGGCTCGTTAGGCAAAATGATTATTATTGATCATGGCCATGGAATGGTTACCCGTTATGGCCATGCTGACAAGCTATTAAAAAAAGGTGGCGAAGCTGTAAAAAGGGGGGATACTATTGCGGTTGTCGGCAATACAGGGCGAAGCACTGGCTCCCATCTCCATTATGAGGTTCGTCTTAACGGAATTCCGGTTAATCCTGAAAAATACATACTTAATTAGTGTCTGAACGAAAACCCCTCATTTCGTAGGTTGGGTTGAGCGTAATCAGTTACGTTGGGTTGAGCGCAGGCTTCACTTCGTGTCGTACCTCCCCGCCTGCCAACGCCAACCGTGATATCAGCATATCTTACTCTTTTACATGGCAATGGCGGGCAGGAACCCAACCTACGAAAATCAAGCAATTACCAGAATATGGTTTCAGTGAGCGAAACCCAACAAATCATGTGGCAGGGGGTTTTCGTTCAGACACTAATTAATGAATTCGTAAAAAGCCGAATTCATAAGGTGTTGCCTGGTTCCCACGCTCCAGCGTGGGAACGAGAAATTTTGAGTTTTTAATTTTGAATGCCCGCCGTGCTCGCGCCTGCTCGCCGTGATAGCGACACGTCGCAGCAGGTCGCGGCAGGAAGGAAAAAGTCCGATTTTAATTCAAAATTTAACATTCAAAATTAACAATTTTCTATATATTCCTTAATTCCTCAATTCGCAATTCTTCAATTTATTTATCAATCATGTGCCTCCTTGGCATGTGCTTCCGTGGCCCCTTATTAAATTGTTCATAGACATTTTGTGAATTTTATCTTATTATAATTAATGAATTCGTAAAAAGTCGAATTCATAAGGTGTTAGGTGCTAGGTATTAGGTATTAAGACAATGTTGACCTCTAACAATATATTGAAATTATTGTGCTAACTGCTAAAAGCTCAATTAAGGTAGGAGTATTTTGTAGATAATGTTTAAATTTTTGACAAAAGTATTTGGGAGCAAAAACGAACGGGAATTAAGAAAGCTTCAACCTGTTGTAGATAAGATTAATGCTCTTGAACCAGAAATGCAGGCCATGAATGATGACCGTCTAAAAGGCCAGACAGTTTTGTTTAAAAAGCGACTTGAAAATGGGGGATCCCTTGAAGATATTCTTCCCGAAGCATTTGCAACTGTAAGGGAGGCTTCTGTACGCACCCTGAAGATGCGTCATTTTGATGCCCAGCTTGTTGGCGGGATTGTTCTGCATGAAGGTAAGATTGCCGAAATGAAGACAGGTGAAGGAAAAACACTGGCAGCCACCCTGCCGGTATATTTAAATGCTCTTTCAGGCAGAGGAGTGCATATTGTAACGGTGAACGATTATCTGGCAAAGCGTGATACAGGATGGATGGGACAGATTTATAATTTTCTCGGTCTTTCTGTTGACTCATTATTGCACGGCATGGATGATGCTGAGCACAAAAAGGCTTACAACGCAGACATTACCTATGGCACAAACAATGAGTTCGGTTTTGACTATCTGCGGGATAATATGAAGTTTGAGAGAGACTCACTTGTCCAGCGGGAACTCAATTTTGCCATAGTGGATGAGGTGGACAGCATATTAATCGATGAGGCAAGAACACCGCTTATTATATCCGGGCCTGCTGAAAAATCGACCGATCTATACTACCGGGTAAACAGGATAATACCGAGCCTTGCGCGAGACAAAGATTATGTTATCGATGAAAAATCCCGAACATCGGTTATGACCGACAAAGGAATCGCAAAAGCTGAAAGCATTCTTAATGTAGATAATCTATATGATCAAAAACATATTGAGCTTCTTCATCATGTTAACCAGGCGCTAAAGGCTCACACCCTCTTTAAACGCGATGTTGATTATATTGTTAAGGATGGCGAGGTAATCATAGTAGATGAGTTTACAGGTCGCCTTATGCCGGGACGTCGCTACAGTGAAGGGCTGCACCAGGCCCTTGAAGCCAAGGAAAACGTCAGGATAGAAAACGAAAACCAGACTCTTGCTACAATTACATTTCAAAATTATTTCCGTATGTATAACAAACTTGCCGGTATGACAGGTACGGCCGATACCGAAGCCGCTGAATTTAAAAAGATTTATAATCTTAACGTTATAGTTATTCCCACTAACCAACAGATGATAAGGGTCGATTTTCCTGATGTTATTTATAAAACCAGGAAAGAAAAATTTGAAGCAGCCTTGAATGAGATAATCGAGAAGCATAAAACAGGTCAGCCTGTTCTTGTAGGTACGGTTTCAATCGATGTTTCGGAAAATTTCAGCAACCAGTTAAGAAAGAAAGGCATCAAGCATTCTGTGCTTAATGCAAAAAACCATGAAAAAGAGGCGGAGATTATTGCTATGGCAGGTCAGAAAGAGGCGGTTACAATTTCAACAAGCATGGCAGGCCGCGGGACCGACATAGTGTTAGGCCAGGGAGTGACCGAGTTAGGCGGGTTGCATATCCTTGGCACAGAAAGGCATGAAAGCAGGCGCATTGATAATCAGCTCAGAGGTCGTTCAGGAAGGCAGGGCGATCCTGGATCGTCCCGTTTCTACCTTGCCCTGGAAGATGATCTTCTTCGTATATTCGGCGGAGAACGCATGACATCGATTATGGACAGATTCGGCATGGAAGAGGGAGAGCCGATTGAACATAATCTTATAAGTAAAGCAATAGAAAATGCTCAGGCAAAGGTTGAAGGGCACAACTTTGATATCCGTAAGCAGCTTATCGAGTATGATGATGTAATGAACCAGCAAAGGGAGGTTATATACAGGCAGCGTCGCGAAGCTCTGAACGGCAAAAGTTTGAAAAGCTCTATTGTTGATATGATTTGTGAAAAGACCGAAGATATAGCCGGTATATTTGCCGATGAAAAGGCCCTTCCTGAAGAATGGGATATGGATGGGCTCAACGAAGCAGTATTTAAGCAGTTTAACTTTCGCCTGGGCAGGATAGATGATGACACATTGGATGGTTTAACCGGGGAGGGGCTGGCCCAGTTGATTTCTGATGCTGCCATAAAGCTATATGATGAAAAGGAGGCCGAGATAGAGGCGGAAAATATCAGGAATCTGGAACGGGTTGTAATGCTGCAGACTGTTGACAACCTGTGGAAGGATCATCTCCTCAGTATGGATCATCTGAAAGAGGGTATTGGTCTTAGAGGCTATGCTCAGCAAAATCCTTTGATTATTTATAAAAAAGAAGGGTTTGAAATGTTTCAGGATATGGTCTCCAGGATCAAAGAGGAGACCGTTGGAATTTTGTTTAGAGTGCAGATAGCGGAACCTGAAAAGATTGGTAATTTAAGAAGGTCGGCAGAGCAAAATCTTGTATTTTCCAGCGGAGATGATACTGAAAGAAAAAAACCTGTCAGACGGACGCAAAAGAAGATTGGAAGGAATGATCCGTGCCCCTGCGGGAGCGGAAAGAAGTATAAGAAGTGCTGCGGAAGGTAAGGGCGGAAGTCGGAAGTCGGAGGACGGAGGTCAGTAGTCGGAGGTCGGAGGTCAGTAGTCGGAGGACGGAGGGACTGAAAAAAAATGAACATCGAACATCGAACGTCCAACATCGAACGTCGAATGGGAAAAGATAAAAGAAAAGATGAACATCGAACATCGAACATCGAACGTCGAATCTTGAATGGGAAAAGTTACGTAGGGTGCATTTTATGCACCCTACGTAACTGAAAAGAAACAGAAATAGTCATTCAAGGTTCGGCATTTGTTTTTTTATTCGATTAAAATAATTTGAGGAGCGGAGCGACATCATTATTCGATGTTGGACGTTCGATGTTCGATGTTGGACGTTCATCTTTCAAAACAACTCCTTATGGCACAAATGCAACCTGTGAACGTTTACAAAATATGGGACCAAAGGTTCAGGGATCAGGTATGGGTAATTATAGTCCTGAAATAGACGATAGTGTACTTTCAGAGACCATGGATGAGGTTAAGGAGCCATCCATGTACAGGGTATTGCTTCATAATGACGACTATACCAGCATGGAGTTTGTTGTGGATATCCTTGAATTTGTATTTAATAAATCAACGGAACAGGCAACACTCATTATGCTGAAAGTCCACAATGAAGGGATAGGACTTTGCGGCGTTTATACATATGAGGTTGCTGAAACAAAGGTTGGCGCAGTTGAGACACTGGCCAGCGGAAACGGATTTCCACTTAAATGCACCATGGAAAAGGACCTTTGAAAAGGGGTATGTCAGAGGTCAGAAGTCGGAAGTCAGAGGTCAGAGGTCAGAGGTCAGAGGGACTGAA
>CBDAFK010000181.1:0-5693 GCA_965195235.1 uncultured Desulfobacterales bacterium
CATTTATATTTATCAGGCCGATTATCAGGCCGACGTAGCTCAGTCGGTAGAGCAGCTGATTCGTAATCAGCAGGCAGGCGGTTCGACTCCGCCCGTCGGCTCCAAAGTATCTTGACATATGCTCAATATCTGTATATTTAGTGCTTGACCGAAAAGTATTTTTTTCAATACTGTCAATAGGTTCAGCTTATTTACCTACATGAAGATTTGTGAAAAAGCTATTAGCCATTAGCCCCGCGAATCCGTGGGGCTAAAAATCCTCGATTTGAGAATAGCATTCAACTGACTGCAATTTCAGGTGTTTTGAGTTTTCGTTCAGGTATTAGTTAATTGAAAAGCAATTTAAATATAATATCATAATATGAGAGCCTTGCACAACCCCCATTTTTGCTTAATTCTGGGGTTTTGCAAAGGTCTCAATATGTCTATAAAAATACAGCTTATATTTTTATAGACATAAAAAATAATATTTGGTAAAATTTAAAAATATATGCGCCTGTAGCTCAGATGGATAGAGCAACGGACTTCTAATCCGTAGGTCGCAGGTTCGAATCCTGCCAGGCGTACCACATAAAAAAGCGCCTGAAGTGAAAAACAAAAAGCCATAATCACAACAACAACCAGTGATCATGGCCTATAAGTTTAAGGTTCAGGGTTAATAGTTCAGGGTTCACAGTTCACAGTTCAGGGTTCAAGGGTCACAGTTCAGGGTTCACAGTTCAAGGTTCAGGGTTCAGGGTTCAAGATTCAGGGTTCAGGGTTCACAGTTCAGGGTTCAAGGTTCACAGTAAAATGCGAATATTGAATATTGAATCCCGCTTGAGCGAGATCGAACAACAGAAGTTTTTTCCTTCGACATTCTGCGGTTCATTATTCTGCGGTTCTGCGGTTCAAATTATTTGACACCTAACTCAAAACTCAAAATAATCCCCTAATCCCTAAATTTCAGCCACAGACTCACACAGATGGACACAGACTTTTGTCCGGCGGACATCGCCGGACAAAAAAAGTCATCGCTTCGCGAAAAAAAACATAATATTGTTTTGTCAGTGTGTTTCCGTGTGGGTCTGTGGCTAATTTCAGATTTCCGTCCTCTGTTTCTTCTGTTTTTCATTCGACGTTCGATCCGGCTTCGCAATGCTATGCCGAGACACGTGTTCGACGTTCATCTCTATCCTCTTTAATCTCTTGCCCTTGCCCTCTTACCTCTGATCTCTGTCCTCTGTCCTCTGACTTCTGTCCTCTGACTTCTGTCCTCCGACATCTGACTTCTGACTTCTGTCCTCCGACATCTTGCCCTTGCCCTCTGACCTCCGACATCCGACATCTGACCTCTGACTTCTGTCCCTTTCCTCTAATCCCCTGTTCCTTAAAACTGCGGCTCATACTCCGGCACAATCTCTTGCAGTTTTGCCTTTATCCCTTTTCCATCATGATCTCTGGCAAGCTGGATCAGTTCATTTATTTTGCCGTTTAAAAGTATTTGATCGGTTCCGGTCCCTTTCAAAACCATAATTTTTTCATGCTTTGTCGGGACAATGCCTTCTCCTTCGGTAATCAGTTCCTCATAAAGTTTTTCTCCGGGCCTGAGACCGATATAATCAATCATGATATCCTCATCAGGCTCAAACCCGGAAAAACGGATCAGATCTCTTGCCATGTCGTCAATCTTAATCGGCACGCCCATATCAAGCAGCAATATTTCTCCTCCCTTGCCTATGGCCGCTGCCTGTAGAATAAGCTGGCTTGCTTCAGGAATAATCATAAAATAGCGCATAACATCAGGATGAGTAACAGTAACAGGGCCGCCGTTTGCTATCTGTTTTTTGAAAAGAGGCAATACGCTGCCGACACTTCCCACAACATTGCCAAAGCGGACAATAATAAATCGCGTGTCTGATGCGCTTAACCCATTACGATTCTGGACCAGCATTTCAGCCACCCGCTTGGAAGCTCCCATAACATTTGTCGGCCTTACCGCCTTATCGGTTGACACAAAAATAAACCGCTCAACATTAAACTTTTTTGCGGCATCCATCAGATTTAAGCTGCCCACGATATTGTTTTCCACAGCCTTCCATGGTTGCAACTCAAGCATCGGCACATGTTTATATGCAGCGGCATGAAAAATTATCTGAGGTTTATAATCTTTGATTGCTTTTTCAAGCTCATGTTTATTCTGAATATTCGCCAGCAAAGGGATAACCGTTATATAACTGAAACTCTGCTTAAGCTCCAGTTCGATTTCATACAATGGGCTTTCTGCTATTTCGTAAAGCACAAGCAGTTCCGGTCGAAATCTGCAGATCTGCCTGCAAAGTTCAGAACCGATAGAACCGCCTGCGCCGGTTACCATGACACGCCGCCCTTTGATGTGTGAGCCTATCTCTTCTTCGTCCAGCACGACTGCTTCCCGTCCCAGCAGGTCTCTGTAAGTCACCTCTCGAATCGCATTTATAGTCACTCTGCCGTCAATCAGCTCTCCCATGCCGGGCACGGTCTTAAATGTAATACCGCTTTCCTTGCAACGCGCCACAATGGTTCGCATTTGCGTTGATGTGGCTGACGAAATCGCTATAAGCATTTCATCAACCCTTGCCTGCCTTGCAACCGCCTTGATATCTTTTATATTACCAAGCACCGGAATACCGTGGATTTTTTGTCCAAGCTTTACCGGATTATCATCAAGGAATCCGACCACATTATACTTAAGCCGCGCATTATCCCTTAATTCTCTGAATATTTTTTCTGCGCAGTCGCCGGCGCCGATAATAAGCAGCCTCTTTCTGTTTGATACCCTTTTTATAAAGGGGCTCAAAAGAATCTGTTTTACAACTTTCCAGAATTTATCATTGCTGAAATATTCAAAATACAAGCGGACACTTACTCTGAATGCGGAAATAAAAAGAATCGTTAAACACCAGTCAATCACAAAAACCGAACGTGCAAAGCCTTCGAACCTGGTTCTGAAAAGAATAAAACTAATTATAAGGAGAGAGGCTATGGTTGACGCCTTGATGATATTTATCAGATCTGTAATGCTTGTATAACGCCACATACCGCGATAGAGATCGAAGAAATAAAAACAGACAAACTTGGTTATTAATATAAAAGGCAGTATCTTCTTAAATGTCTGTAATGTCTTATCATCAATAACAAAATCAAATCGCACAAGGTGGGCAGCATATAAAGAGCCTGCTAAAAGAAGAAGATCTATCGCTAAAATAACAAAGAAGTTTTTATAAAGCGGTTTAATTTTCATAGTTTTACGGTTCAAAGTTCAAGGTTCATAGTTCACAGTTCAAGGTTCACAGTTCACAGTTCAAGGTTCAAAGTTCATAGTTCAAAGTTCATAGTTCAAAGTTCAAAGTAAAATGCGAATATTGAATATTGAATCCAGCTTGAACGGGATCGAACAACAGAAGTTTTTTCCTTCGACATTCTGCGGTTCTGCGGTTTTCTAATCTTCTAACTTCCTCTTTCCCCTTTCCTCTTTTCTCTATCCTCTGTTTCTTTTGTTTTTCATTCGACGTTGGACGTTCGATGTTCGATGTTCATCCCTTTTCTTTTTCCTCTATCCTCTATCCTCTATTCTCAATTCTCTGTTTTTCATTCGACGTTGGACGTTCGATGTTCGATGTTTGACGTTCATCTTTTCTATTCCCTCTTTAATCTCTTGCCTTCTGACCTCTGTCCTCTGTCCTCCGATATCTGTCCTCTGTCCTCTGTCCTCTGACCTCCGACATCTGACCTCCGACTTCTGACCTCTGGCCTCCGACCTCTGACCTCCGACCTCTGACCTCCCTTCAACTATATTTGTCCCCTAAGCCATGCCCAACCCAAACCCAGATATTCATAAAACACCCTTTCCATCTTGCGAAGGCTGTCGGCATTGGGGAAGAAAACACCAGGACTGATCCTATGCCTTTTTTTAACCCAATAATCTGCTGGGGCCGGTATCGGCTTCATGCCCAATTTTTGGAAAAGAGCCATTGAACGAGGCATATGTGAAGCGGATGTTACTAATATGAATCTTTCATCCCCAACTATTTCATGAATCAACCGGGCCTGATCTTTAGTATCTTTTGAAAGCTCCTCAAGAACAAGCCTGTTCTCCCCTATCCCCATAACCTTAGCTACACCTGCCATTACCTTTGATTCCGGCACTGGATCAAACACAGCGCCGCCCGACAAAACAAGTTTGCTTTTTGGCAAAAGCCTGTGAATCCGGATTCCTTCAACAAGACGGCTGAGGGAAGATTCAGAAATCTGTGATGTAACAGGAAGATTTGGGTCTGAATTATGGCCGCCACCCAGAACAACCACCCACTTAACTTCGGAAAACTGATGCAAATCCATAACAGGAGGATATTTATATTCCAGAGGCTTCAAACAAATATCAGATATACTACTGTAGCTTAACAGGCCAAGTAAAAGAGCGCCGGCAAAAACAACTGCCTTCCCGGCCTTTTGCCTGCGTGTAAACCATAGCAGAAAAATTCCGAATATCAGGATTTCAAGGATAATGGATAATGGAAAAAATAACGGCGCTACTATTTTTTTAAATAAAAACATTTCACTCACGCGAAGCCGCCTGTCTGCGTGCAACGCACAGGCAGGCAAAGACGCTAAAAATATAATTTTGAGTTTTTAATTTTTAATTCGCAATTCCCTTTTAAAAGGGTTTTCAATTAGAATACCTTCAATTGTCTGGCCATGGTTCAAATCTTCAGTGAGAATTTTATCAGCTTTTGCATTATAAGCAGCAGCAATTATTAAAGAATCCCAAAATGATAAATTGTGCCTTTCTTCAACCTCGGAAGCAAATAATATTGTTTTGATTCCGTTCAACTCAACATGCCAGACAAGATAACTCTCTATAATTCCTCTTGCCTTTGATTTTGACAAAGGATTTAAAATCTTGCGTGTAACATTCACGTAAAATTCCTGTAATACTTGAGTACTGATAATTCCCATTCTATTTTCCCACAGATTGAGCATAAGGTCAGCAGAGATTTCATTTTTATCGCCTGCATCCAGGTCATGTGCGCATATCAAAATATTAGTATCTATAAAGATCTTACCTTTCATGAAGCTCCTCTCTTGAAACCGTAATTTTTCCACCCAAGTGAAACCCCTGATTGATATTGATTAAAGCTTTTCGTTTAAACAATTCATATTCTTCCGAATCATCTATAATTTTTTGTAATTCCCGGCTAAGCATTCCACTGATAGATGTTTGCTTTTGAGCAGCTAATATTTTTGCTTTTCTGATTAGATCCTTGTTAATGCTCAATGTAATATTTTGTTTCATGGGTCAGGCTCCCTGTTTAGATCTCATTAATCCACGCATCTTACGTATTACACGCTAATTGCGTGAAGTCAAGAAGATTTATTAGCTTATCAGCTCACATGCCCATTGAGAGCTTTTGTTAGTTATGAATATCTTCTTGCTGCTATTCACACCATCAATAAGTCAAAAAGTCAGCGAGGTGCCCTTATTACTTGCCATTTGTCAAGAATGAAGCCCCCCGATGTCTCCTTCGATATGTCAAAAGTGTGACCTCCTTTGTTTTATAATTGCGAAACTGGCAACATAACGTCCCCAAGTGCTCTCTTAGTGTGTCTGCCTTTTCCCGTAGTCGTGTCAACATCCTGAACTGCCCAATGGAATTTATTTTTCCGTTTATTCC
>CBDAFK010000182.1:0-2225 GCA_965195235.1 uncultured Desulfobacterales bacterium
GAAGGCAAAGTGGTGTTTGAAGTTATTGACAATGGCTGCGGCATGGATAAGGAGGTTCGGGACAGAATTTTTACTGAATTTTTCAGCACAAAAGGATCACGAGGCACTGGCCTTGGATTGCTGGTCACCCAAAAAATAATACATGAACATGGCGGAATCATAAATGTTGATTCGCAACCAGGAAAGGGAACAAAATTTACTATCCGGCTTCCAAAAAATAAACCGGCAAACAAAAAATAATTTTACTTGTAATATTTTTAGAAATTTATTAAATATTTTTCATTTTTGTGGCACGGTAACCGCAAATAACTTTTTCCCCCTCCCTTGGTCTGCCTGTGGGTTGCACGCAGACAGGCGGGTGGGGGAGAGGGATATAAAAGGAGGACGATTATGGAAAAAAGAGTTCTAATTGTTGACGATGATGCTGATATCAGAACATTTTGTTCAACTGTTGTGGAAGATAGCGGTTTTAAGCCGGAGGTTGCGGTAAACGGAGAAGAAGCTCTTGAGAAGATGCGAAAAGAAAAACCTGATTTGATAATCTTAGATATATTAATGCCAAAGGAAAGCGGCATTAAGATGTATCGTGAAGTGAAAACAGATCCCGAGCTTAGCGATATTCCTGTGGTAGTATTTTCTGGAATAGCTAAAAGAACCTTTATCCGTTCCCAGAAGGCTCTTGCCGAGTCTGAAGGCCAGACCATAGCGGAACCCGAAGCCTATATTGAAAAGCCGGTTGAGCCGGATGAGATGCAGGCTGTATTAAAAAAATTTCTGGCCTAACCCAGAATTGGTCGAGTTCACCAAAAGGCTCTGGCGGACTCGACCAATTTTTTAAGGTATTAACAGCGTAGGTAATTCTGAGGATTCCGCTAATTTCTGAGAAGTGCTGCCCAGCCAGCGTGTCCGCCATGCCCCTTTTCCTGTTGAACCCATAACAATCATTGTTGCGCCATATTCACGCGCTGCTGTTTCAATCTGGGAAACAACTTCTCCCATGTAAAGATGATATTCTGCCTCTATTCCTTCATCTTCAAGGGTAATGCAGACATCTGCCAGTCTTTTTTTATTTTCTTTTTGAATTTTTTGAAGATCGGTCTTTGATTTTCCTTTTACAACATTATCGCTGACCACATGTACCACCACGACTTTTTTGACGGCATTTTTGATTTCAATAATTTGTTCCAGCGCTCTTTCGGATGGAGATGACCAGTCGGTTGTAATTAGAGGAACGTCAAAAGGCTTATTGTTGACCTTTCCAGAAGGAAGCATATATTTATGAACCAGAACAGGAGTTTTTGACCGCCGGAGGAGTTCCATTGTAGTTGAACTTGCAAACAGTTTTTCTAATTTTGTTCTTTTATGGGCTTCAGTTACTATCAGATTTATACCTTCTGTTTCAGCGGTTGAGAGAATTTTGGGGAGAGGGTCCCCAACAACAACATATGCGCCGCACTCCATTCCTTTTTCAAAAACGCTTTCCGCCCATTCAATAAAACGAACATCCGCCATTTGTTTTAATCTGACATCTTCATCTTTAAGATAGCCTTTTCCACGGCGCATTGTAACAGCTTCTTTTTTTATTACGTGAAGAAAAACCACATGATTAAGGCCGGCCTTTCTGAGTTCCATCAATGATTCAAGGGCGTCAAGCCATAATTCATCAAAGTCAGTTACAAACAGCATCTTTTTAAATTTCATAAAACATCCTCCTAAATCACAGTTTAAAACTGATATAGTATATTTGTAATACAGCAGATATCTTATATGAATCTCACTTTCAAATTTTGTACAAATAATCAGAAGGTGTTCAGATTGTCAAGTTTTTTGTATATCTGACCATATGTATTGAGACCTTTGTACAACTACTTGCCAGTCATTGCGAGGAGCTTTATTGACGAAGCAATCCCAAAAAAGAGTCACTACTCAGGTTCAAAGTTACATATGAAAATATTACCCTGCTGCAGATACAACCGTGAACCCTGAACTGTGAACCTGATAACCTGACAGAAAAAGACGCACAGGCAGGAGCAATGACGTACTTTTCGACTTTCAAATAACTCGTTTGGCCGAATTTAATATAACTCGTTGATTTCTCTATTTTCTCGTTTTTCTCGTTCCCACGCTCCAGCGTGGGAATGCATACCATATGGGTTCCCACGCTGGAGCATGGGAACCAGGCAAAATCGTAATCCTTTGATATGATTGACAAGTTATTTTCGGTT
>CBDAFK010000183.1:0-3124 GCA_965195235.1 uncultured Desulfobacterales bacterium
TTCTCCAAGAGGTGTGTCGCAAACCACGTGCTGAAAAATGCGGCCATGATTATCCTTTGGTGTTGCTGAAAAATCGAGCTGAGCAACAAGTCCTCCTCCTGTTTTACCGTTGATTTCATTATGCAAAAAGCCGATTGCTTCGTTCCATGCCGACCCAGGATCCCAAAGATGATGAGCCTCGTCGTTTAATACCATTATGCGGGCATGGCCTGTAATCCGGTTTCGAAGTTCACGGCCTGTATCAAGGGCTTTCTGCTTGGAAACAGCCGGCCCCATCCAGTCGTATGTCTCAGCATCCCCTTTTTTCCTGCGTTTGTTTGTATCATACAACCTGTGAATGTTTGTAAGGTAAAGCGTGCCGCCGGTTGACGCTCCGCTTGCCTGATCCTGCAACACAACCGAAAGATTCCAGTCTCCACGCCATGCAACCGGAATTAATGGATCTTTGTCAAAAATAATGCCATTGCCAAAGTCTTCCTTCAGGCGTTCAAAAACCGTCAGATTAGGTGCAATTACAACAAAATGTTTTGTCATTGGAGAATCACTCTCACGCAATGCATGAAAATAACTCCATATAACGGCAAGACTCATGATCTTTGTTTTGCCGGCGCCTGTCGCAACTTTGAATGCATATTTTGCCCATTGGTCATCATCCGGATTTACGCCGAGCGCTGCGGTTTCCCGGTCTTCTCCGCCAAATTCAGCAATGGTAGCAGACAGATTTCTTGTTCCCCCGACCTCAAAAAGATAAATCAACGTTTCAATAGATTCCCGCTGACAAAAATAATAGCGAAACGGAAGACGTTCACCGTTTGGAGGTTCAACAATATTATCCTGTTCAAACCAGTGGTAAAGCAGCTCTCGCGTCGTATCGGAAGCGCCTGCATAATCGCTTTCCCGCCAGGCTTTTAAAAAAGTTCGAAGGTTTTGCGCAATGGTAATAACGGAAGGTCTGCGTCCTTTGACAACTTTTGCGGGTTGACCTTTTTCAGAGCGAACCCTATGAAAATTCGGTTCTTCATGGGGCGCGTAAAGAGGCTCAAGAGCGGCAAGGTTGATGATAGGGCTGGTCATAGTATCACTTTCATTTTATTAGTTTTTTACGCAATTAAAATTAAACCCAACGAATTGATATTACTAATGTATTTTGCATAGATGGATTTAATTCTTTTTGCTTTTTTTTCTGCAACGGATTGTCAAACCAGAGTTTTTTATGTCAATGTTTTGAATAAATTAATGTCTTTTTTAACTATGTTTTAACTAAAAAGTATTGACAAGAAAGATCCTTAGTTAAAAACAACCATTGAAATATCAGTATATTATAATAACGCATCCTATGAGATTAGCTGATTTTAACGCCTGTATCCTGCAAATTCAGGCTGTTTTTAGTTAAAAAATCAGCTAATGACGCAACACCCATACCGCTGTTCTTCTTGGCCCCGTGGCGAAGATAGTGTTATCCTTGTGTGACATCTCGAATAATAAGTTCCTGATTCTGTTTCTTTTTTGCTTTTCATCCAAGGCATCTGAAATTTTATCTAAAAGTAATTTGTCAATATCTTTCCGGGTAGCCTTTTCCGCATCCATGTTTATTCCCGCTGAGGCCCTGTCTTGAATGGATTAAATCTGTATCTCTTTATCTCACAACTACTATAAAACGATTTCCACCGTGATGCTGGTATCACACCCGAAAACATCTATTACCTTCACGCAGGCAATATATTTCCCTTTCTTGGAGTATTTGTCATAACCAAAATCGCTTACTGTCTTAAGGGATCTGTCCTTGCGGGTACGAAAATCCTGCCAGTGATGCTCAAAAGGCTTTCCCTTGTGCCAGTCAAAATCAACCGCCCAGAAATCAATGAAGCCGGATGCCACAGTGCCCCAGCTTATCGAACAGATGAATCCCGCCACAGGCGGGACCTACACCTGGCATCGTGCTGAACAAATCCACGGTTTATCGTTTTATGCATCAGCAGAACCTGATGAATTTAACTGAGCATAAACCGGTTGACCGACGCAAGTTCGAAGCCGAGCTTCCAAACGATATATGGCAAAGTGATGTGATGCATGGCCCTAAGGTTGATGTCGACGGCATGATGAGAAAAGCTTATCTGATTGCCATTATCGATGATCACAGCCGGCTTATAACCTATGCTCACTTTTACCTGTCAGAAAATCTGGCTTGCTATCTAAACGCATTTGAAAATGCACTGGCAAGACGGGGACTGCCCAGAAAGCTCTATGTGGACAATGGAGCGGCCTTTCGCAGCAAACACCTCGAATACATCTCCGCTTCACTGGCAATTACCTTGATCCATGCCAAGCCATACACACCTCAGGGAAAGGGAAAGATTGAAAGGTGGTTTAAAACCGTAAGGAGTCGTTTTCTTGCCAATTGCACAGCCACCACTCTGACCGGACTTAATGCGGACTTTGACCTCTGGCTCAATGAAGATTACCATCAGAGAAAACATAGTTCCACCGGCCAAACCCCCTTTGAACGATTCACCAGTAAGATGCATTGTCTCAGAAACTCACCCGCCAACCTGAAAGACTATTTTCGCAAAGTAGCTCGCAGAACAATTGCCAGAGATCGAACCATCACCTTAAACGGCAGATTATATGAAGGCGCTGATCGGCAAACGGGTAGAACTGCTTTATCACGAAGCAGAACCTGAAAATGTTGAAGTCAAATATAAGAATAAATCCTTCGGCATGATCCGTCCGGTCAATCTTTATGTCAATTGCCGGGTCAAAAGGGATAAAAACAACAACCCGCAGATCCATGTTAACGACCTTACCAAAAACTACCGGGGCGGCAAGCTCTGGTCTTCACAAAGAAAAAATCGAAATGAATGATAATTACCGTACTTTCTTCGGACTTAATAAAGAACCGTTCTGAGCTGATATAAGCCTGTCGGAAATATTAAAAACACCGGAACTTATAGATATCAAAGACCGTTTTGATTATGTTATCCGTCTGGGAGCTATTGGACTTGTTACCGGAGAGGTGGGCAGCGGCAAGTCGACAGCCTTAAGATATGCCCTGGAAAAGCTGCATCCATCAGAGTATCGCAGTCTTTATATAACCGCCTCTTCAGGCTCTATTATGGAATTTTAC
>CBDAFK010000184.1:0-3062 GCA_965195235.1 uncultured Desulfobacterales bacterium
GAAAGATTGTTTTTCTTGTCAAATTTTGCGTCGGCCCTTATAAAGGACATGTCATAGTCTTCCCTTTCCTCTTCAGTCTCTGTGAGAGTAAAGTTGCCCACACTAAAAGTCAGAATGTCGCCTGCCTTAAATCCAATCATCGCTCCTGTGTCATTGGTGTCGCCATAGAACATCTCTGTGCCAAATGACTGCCCCCATCTGCCCACCTGAAAAAAGAACGGGAAATCGGGAAACCTGTAGTTGAGAAATGCCTCTTGAATCTCAAGCTCACCATCTTTACCATCAGCCACGACAGATGCATCATCGTCACTCATATCTGATAACTCCACCTTAAACCTTGCCTTCCAGTCAGTTGCCTTTGCCGTGATACCAAAATCAATGTAATTGTCCCAGTAGTCGTAACTCTTTGAGTCAAAAAGGCTGTCGCTGTTAGTGAAGTTCTGGACATTATATTCTGCTACTATCTCGGTATCCATTGTGACGGTGAGATCGTCTTTTTTGTATAAAACGCCTGCCTTTGTCTTCTTTTTTGCTAACTTTTCTTTTAGTTCATCATGCCGCCAAGCAGGTATTACCTCTTTCTCTTTCAGAATATCCAATATTTCCTCTTCGACACTCTTCTCTTCTGACTGCACAGTACTTACACCTATAAAACCGAAACAGCAGACAGCTATCATAAAGACCATCATTGATCTAAAAGCTTTCTTCATCATTGTACTTTCCTCCTCTTTCTTATCTTGACACGCATTAATCGTTGTGAGAAAAAATAAGCAGGTGTCTAAATGGCAAAAGCCAGCTTAGTCACCGACCCCGGGCTACCAAGCGTGAACTGGGCGGTTCTCTGGTAGCCCACCTTTTATCTAAGAATCGAATTTGTTAATCCCATTTCATTCTTTGCACCTCCTTTCTATCATTAATTTTCTTCTAAAAGAGGTTTGTCCATATTTTTCCTCCCTAAACTGCTTATTCCAACTACATTCAATTTACCTTGGTTTTGTTACAGTTTGATTATCATCAGGTTAGAATTTGGTTAAACCTAAGGGACCTCCCGGAAATCGGTAATCTCTACTTCCTCCTCATCTCTCAAAAGCGCCCTGGCATTCAGGATCGCTTTTTGCATATCCTCTTCCGGTGTGTTTGAAACTCTCCCGTGTCCGGGATAGAGCTCGTTTATTTTTCTGGTCGCAAGAAGGCTGATGGAATCGATATAATCGCCCACACTTCCTGATTCACCAATATAAGAAAGTGTTCCCCCTGCAAAGACGGTATCCCCGGCAAAAAGGATTTTCCGGACGGGTTCATAGATACATATCGATCCTGAGGTATGTCCCGGGGTATGTATAATATTAAGACTGTAATTGCCCAGGTCGAATCGACTCTTACTTTCCAGCCAGAGATGGACTCTCAGGGATGGGTCGTTGAGATCGCCGGATTTATACATGGTAACGTATCTATCTTCTACTGTAATCTTGGTAGCCGCAAAGCGATGGGCGGCAATCAGGGAATAATCCTGGAAATAACGGTTGGCTCCAATATGGTCAAAGTGCTCGTGGGTATTGATTACTATATCAATATCCCTGATCTTGAGCCCCAGCGTAAGTAAAGATTTTTGTAATTTTGAAAAATTTTTATCCACTCCTGAATCAATCAGGACATTTTTGTAGTCACCCCTGATCAGGTAGCTGTGGCTGCTGGAGCCCTCTCCCTTAAGCCGGAAAATGTCAGGCTGTAATTCTATAATTTGATCATCTTTTGCCATAATCTCTCCATTCACTCTTTTTTGCGCCTTCTTCATCCTCATAGATCTTAAAAAACTGATCCATGCGATTTTCCTTAAAATAATTTAGTATCTCAGGATTCAAGGAAGATAGCTTTAAGCATCCTCCGAGAAGGTCAACTTCCTTTCTCATACCGTTTAAAACCCCCAGGAGGGTGATTGGTTCAAACTTCTCTAACCCCTTCAGATCCATAATTACTCTTATGCCTCTTTCCTTTATATAAGAGGGAAGAATACTTTTGACCTGAAGGGCCTCATTCTTTTTGGGCTCACCTGAAATTTTTATAATAAAAAAATCGTTGTCCTCTGCAATATGGTATTTCATGACTTGTTTGTTCTCCTTTATTTTTTCTTAATACTTAAGATCGAACCTTTATCATAAATCCTTATTAAAGCTTGATTACTAATAAGTTAGAATTTGATTAGTTCAGTTAATTTTTCCGGTTTATCCCACAACCCTATTCCCTTAGTAATTTGCTCACCTGACAAATCGGGTTTTATCTAAATCTAATTCTTTTCTAATCAAAGCCTAACAATCTCGGTATAAATCAAATTTAAAATAGATCACCACATAGGGGAAAGTGCGCAAAATAAAAAACATTATATAAAAGGAGGTGGTTGTAAGAGGTAATTATAAAAGGACATTAACATGAGATTAATACAAATCTAACACGAATCTAACAATTTTAACGTATTTTATTTTTAACACATAAAACATGGAGGTAAAAAATGAAGTTACGAACTCTTTTGATATCAGTAATTGCATTGACCATTTGTTTTACGGCTAATCCGGTTTGGGCCGGGAAGATAGTAATTAAAGGCTCAACAACTGTATTGCCCATTGCCCAGAAGGTTGCCGAAATTTATATGAAAGACAACCCTGATGTAAAGATATCCATTTCAGGAGGCGGATCAGGCAACGGAATAAAGGCGCTCATTGATGGATCTACCGATATTGCCGACAGCTCCCGCTTTATCAAACAAAAGGAAGTAAAGCTGGCTGTTGAAAATGGAAGATATCCGGTTCCTTTTGCAGTGGCTTACGACTGTATCGTGCCTGTAGTGCATCCAGGCAATAACATAAAGAATCTCACCATGGCTCAGCTTAAAGACATCTATATGGGTAAAATCAAAAACTGGAAAAAGATTGGCGGGCCTGACAGACCGGTTGTCGTCATCTCCCGTGACACCTCTTCCGGAACCTACGAGGTCTGGTACAAAAAGGTAATGAAAAAAGAAAGGGTTTTCCCCAGGGCGCTTCTCCAGGCTTCCAACGGAGCTATTG
>CBDAFK010000185.1:0-2828 GCA_965195235.1 uncultured Desulfobacterales bacterium
CATGTCTTGCGACAAGGATTCCATATGGAACCCCTATAACTGTGAAGGCTCTTGAAATGGTTGACCAGGCGGAAAATGTTTTGATAAACCTCGGATTTAACGCTTGCCGTGTAAGAAAACATGAAAACATGGCAAGGATAGAGGTAAATCCAAAGGAAATTGAAACCATTTCAGATAAAAAAAACAGAGAAATTATTGTCAGGAAATTAAGGGAAATCGGATTTTCCCATGTCACAGTTGATCTTGAAGGATACCCTAATTAGTGTCTGAACGAAAACCCTCCAAATTACACTTTTCCTGTCATTGCGAGGGAAGCATGACCGAAGCAATCTTATGGAAACAAGGGGATTGCTTCGTCGTTTTCTCGTTCCCATGCTCCAGCGTGGGAATGCATACCATATGGGTTCCCACGCTGGAGCATGGGAACCAGGAAAAACATAAAACATAAAACATAAAACATAAAACAAATAATCAATAATCAATTGTTAATAACTAATTGTTAATTAAGGATAAAAATATGTCTCAACACTTATGGGTAAAGGGGAGGGTTAGAGTGGGAGCGTTTTGTAAAGGTCTCAATACAGAAAGGCTAAACTATGTATTTTGAAGTTTCAGGAGTCCATGTATCCCCGCTAATACCTTTTATTGTCGCATTTGTTGTTTCCATATTTACCTCCATGGGAGGTATATCCGGAGCCTTTCTGCTTTTGCCTTTTCAGATCAGCCTGCTTGGCTTTACCAGCCCTGCTGTAAGCCCCACAAATCTTGTTTACAATATTGTCGCAATTCCCAGCGGTGTGTACAGATACATCAGGGAAGGGAGGATGGCGTGGCCTCTTGCATGGGTAATTATTGCAGGCACGCTTCCCGGTGTTTTTATCGGGGCTATTTTTCGGATAAAATATCTTCCTGATCCGAAAAGTTTTAAATTTTTCGTTGGCTGCGTCCTTCTTTATATCGGGCTAAGGCTTTTTTATGCAATTGTAAAAAAAGGCGGCAAAACACAAAAAACCAAAGAGCTTGAAGAAAGATTCAAGCAAAGGTTCGATAAAATCAGAAAAGGGGATGAATCCGGCGATGATCATGAACTCAGGGTTAAAACAGTCAAGTTTTCATTAACACATTACACCTATAGTTTCTATGGCGAAACCTTTACCTTTAATACTGTTGCATTGTCTATTCTTACATTTATTGTGGGAATAATCGGCGGAACTTATGGAATAGGAGGCGGAGCAATTATTGCTCCCTTTCTTGTAGCTGTTTTCGGCCTTCCGGTATATACAATAGCAGGAGCAGCGCTTTTAGGCACATTATTGACCTCTGTTACCGGAGTCATTTTTTACACAATAATAGCGCCATATTATGCGCACACAGGCCTGGCGATTGCTCCTGACTGGGCGCTTGGAGCATTGTTTGGCGCAGGCGGTTTTGCAGGCATGTACTGTGGGGCAAGATTGCAGAAGTTTATGCCCGCAAAGATAATTAAAACCATCCTTGCAATTATAATAGTGCTGCTTGCCGCAAAATATATTATTAGTTTCGTAACAATTTAAATCTTTCAAAGAGACTTCCTTTTTTGCTTCTTTACACTCTGACAGCAAGGCTTAAGTATCTGCTGTTTTCTTCGTATATCAACTTCTTAGCCTTCATCATCTTTAAAAAGGACACAATCCTGTCTTCGTCTATCTGCGGGAAATTGGCTATAATACGTTTTAACGAACGATTGATCCGGCAAAAAAGGTAGATATCTCTGTAGATTCCGTTCACACGATGTGTCAGCGAATCAGTGTCAGGCCGTTTTTGACGGATAATCAAAAAATCGCCTCCGTCCCGAAAGCTGAGAATTGGTGAATATAAAAGACCGGTGTGGAGTTTGGCATACGATTTTTTCCAGGCTTTTACTTTTTTCTTAACAGGTTGCCACAGTTTTTTCTGGTATCCACGATCTCCTCTGAAGGACTGTATCATGAAATTAATTGACTGGAAAACATCCGGTGGAAATAATGCTGCATAGTTGGGGTGGTTAAAAACCGCTGTAAGGCCAAAGGCGCGCCAGTTATCCCAGACAGGGCTTCCAAACCCTAACCAGAAGTTGACAACCCTTAATGGACGAAAAGGGAATGCGAACTCAAGGGAGCGCAAGGTTTCCTTTACATCGGTTATATCACTTCTGGGAAAACAAAGGATCAGGTTCGAAATATTGACAATGCCTAATTCCTCGCAATTTCTCATTATTTCCAGATTCTGGATGCCGGTGGTTCCTTTATTAAACTTTTTAAGAAGCTGCGTGCTTAATGCCTCAATGCCTATCTGGACTTCTTCAACACCGGCTGAGCGCATGGCTTTTAACACTTTATATGACGTGGTCGCCCGCATTTCTGCAAACAGGCGCAGATCTTTACCCAGTTCATGAAGGCGTAAAAATATTTCCTTGTCTTCCCTTAACGGAAGTATATTATCCATGAACGCGATAGACAGGGTTTTATGCCTTTTTGTCAGATAGTCAATTTCAGAGACAACCTGCCTGACCCCTTTTTTTCTGTAGCCGTTCCACTGAAGGTTAAGATTACAAAACGCGCAGCCTTTTTGTTTATTCGGTTTTTTTGCAGATTTCCACCAGCAGCCTCTGGAAATTTCGGCGCACAGAGTGGGGAAAAATCTTTTATCCGGGCTAAATGTTTTAAGCAAATCAAAGTAATCATCATAATCGGGCGGGGGCAATGAGGTTAGATCCTTTATTTGATTAAAGGAAATATCACCGATTATATTGGAACCATTTCTTGATACAACCCCTGGAATAGAAGGTGTTTTGTCAGGGCCGCCAGATT
>CBDAFK010000186.1:0-8276 GCA_965195235.1 uncultured Desulfobacterales bacterium
CGATTATTGGGTAAAGCGTTTGTTGTGTACGATTTATCAAAGGATATCAGGTTTTGGAACCGTTTTGGAACAGGCACAAATGGTACTCTATTCATTCAAAATGATCATAACATTGTCAATCTTCGCACAAATCAAATTACAGCAATACCTTCAGAGATTCCAAACATAGGCGTCAAGGAATTAGAGTCTATATTGTCTGATTTATTTCCTGATAACAGAGTGACTCTATTAGATGATTTTCCTGGATTATACTATGTAGCTTCTCTTAAATCACTTGTTGAGCAAAAGATGTTCTGGCTTTTTGTGTTGGGCATTATATGCCTTGCGATTTTCATCCTCACTATCGGCGCGGCCCTGGTCATTGCGAGAAAGGTGAGCAGGCCCCTTGCTGGTATTGCAGATCAGGCGACTATGATAGCTAATGAGCCTTCAGATGTTTTACTCAGTCACAAGGGAGTTAAGTATCATGAATTCTATATGCTTATTCAGTCATTTAATGGACTTCTTCGTGCTCTGACTCAAGCTAAGGAACAGCGCATGGAACAGTTGATGAAATACCGAAACATTCTTGAAAGCATGATGGAGGGCTACTATGAGGTCGACCTTAACGGAAATTTCAACTTCTTCAATGATTCAACGTTAAAAATTCTTGAACGCCCCAAAGATGAATTAATGGGCATGAATTACCAGGAATTGACGGACAAAGAGACTACGAAAAAAATGTACCGAAAATTCAATAAGGTAATTAGAACAGGAACTAAGGAGAAAGGATTTATTTGGGTTCTTATACGAAAAGATGGCTCAAAAAAATATGTAGAGATTTCCATATCACTAATGAATGATTTAGAGGGTCAGCCAATTGGGTTTAGAGGTATTCTTCGGGATGTAACTGAACGCAAGAATGCAGAGAAAGAAAGGAGGAAACTCGAATCCAAACTCCAACAATCTCAAAAAATGGAAGCAATTGGCACTTTAGCAGGTGGTGTGGCACATGATCTCAACAATGTATTATGCGGTATTGTAGCTTATCCCGAGCTGTTATTGATGGACATGTCTGAAGATAACCCCCACAGAAAATATATCTTAAGAATTCAGGATTCAGGAAAAAAAGCCGCCGCCATTGTGCAGGATTTGCTGACTATGGCAAGAAGGAGGGTTGTTGTTAATGATGTGGTCAATTTAGATAATATTATTCGTGAATATTTGATGAGCCCTGAATATGAAAAATTAAAATCATATCATCCGCAAGTTCAAGTGAAGACCAATCTTGAGAGAGATCTGTTAAATATTTTAGGCTCTCCTGTTCATCTATACAAGACCATAATGAATTTGGTCTCTAACGCAGCCGAGGCCATGCCTCATGGCGGAACTGTTTTTATCTCCACAGAAAACATTTACATCGACAGACCTGTAAGAGGATACGACAACGTGGAAGATGGCGACTATGTAACCGTTGCGGTCGCTGATACAGGAATTGGTATTCCCAGGAAGGATATAAAAATGATATTTGAGCCGTTTTACACAAAAAAGGTGATGGGAAAAAGCGGGACAGGACTCGGCATGGCTGTAGTGTGGGGAACTGTAAAAGACCATAAAGGATATATTGATGTTCAAAGCGCTGAAGGAAAGGGGACAACATTCACTCTTTATTTTCCAGTAACGAGAAAGGAAATAAGCGGGAAAGAAAAAGCCTTGCCAATGGAAAAATACACAGGAAAGGGAGAGTCAATTCTAATAGTGGATGATGTTGAAGAGCAACGTGAAATTGCATCTCGAATACTAAACAAATTGGGCTACTCTGCCATATCAATATCAAGTGGTGAAGAAGCGGTTGATTACATGAAGGACAATTCAGCGGATCTATTGGTTTTGGATATGATAATGGACCCCGGAATTAACGGCCTTGAGACATACAAGCAAATTCTGGAATTACATCCTGGTCAGAAAGCAATAATCGCAAGTGGATTTTCTGAGACAGACCATGTCAAGGAGGCTCAACGATTAGGCGCCGGGAAATACATAAAAAAACCTTATACTCTGAAAAAAATAGGTCTTGCCGTTAAGGAAGAATTAGAAAAATGACAACTTTGCCTGCCATCATCGTTTTGAAGTCTTTTTTCGCGGACGTCCTCTTATGCTAAAGGGACGTACTAAACTATTCAACTTAATTCATGATATAGAACTCCAAGTATTTCAATTTGAAGAATGATCCAATCTATTTACAGAGCATTTTCCTTAAAAACATGTTGCGTATTGCGCAATATAGAATATTAGGGCTATGCATTTTGCTCCTGTGAATTTGCTATAACATATTGAATTACTGAAACTTTCGCCAGGTTTTTATGAGAAAAGTAGAAAATGTTAAAAAGCCTTTATATTCAAAGGGATAGCGGGTATGGGCAAGAGTCAAGTGCATACCCCTATAGAATATAATATATAAATATGATTAAATCATTCAAGCATAAAGGTTTGGAAAAGTTTTACAATACCGGCAGCGTGACAGTCCCTGTAATCGTTACCTCAATTTTCCTGTTACGGGGCCGGTTGTCGTGGTTGATTGCCACTAACTGTTGCCAGGTTCCAAGCTTGAGACACCCATTTCTTATCGGCAGTGTAATTGAAGGGCCGAGCAATGCAGCCTGGACATGGCTGTGGCCATTGCCGTCATGCCATGCTTTTTCATGTTCATATTCCAGATCAGGCGGAGCAATCCTGTTTATTGCCTTTTTAAGGTCTTCCACAACTCCGGGTTCAAACTCAATTGTGGTAAGCGATCCTGTTGAGCCGATTACTGTGGCGCAAAGGCTTCCATTTTCAATATTAGATTCTGCTACCACCCTGTTAATTTGATGGGTAATATCACAGATATCTGTACCTGTTTTCAAGCTTACCTCTATGGATTTACAAAATATTGTTAAAGATTTCATGATCATCCTCCAAATCAAGTTATCATTTAAGTTTTAAATTCCAGTTCCACAATCCAGATCTTTTTTTCATCTTAACCTTGGCAGGGACCGGTTCAACAAGGTGCACAAACATGAGGTAGCCCGCCTTTTTAAGCTCATCTTTTTTAGAGCTTATATCAAGCTTCCAGTTGGGATAAATCCAGAAATCGGGGCCGTATTTTTTTACCCATCCATGTTCCCCTTTTGGGCTGGTAAAATCAGTGTCTGTTTTAAATTCAGGCGAAAGGATACGTGATATGCTGAGAGGCCAGTTACCGGAAATAACAATTCCCAGGGGCAAAGGGCTGTTTTTCGGCAGTTGTAAAAAATCCTGACTATCAAGTTCCGGGCTGACAATAACTCCTGAAAATCCAAGATTTAATAGAGTATTTATGGCCAGCGCATTGGCTATGTTGCAAAAAGGTCCGGCCCAGAGATTCAAAGATTTTGGATTTGTGAAAAAGGCAATCTGCCAGGGTGAGTTGAGAACAAAATTTCTGCTTCCGTTTTTTATCGCAATATCGATCTGCTGCTTTATTTTTGTTTCATCCTCCGGCCAGATAACAGGAGGAAGCCACCACCAGAGTTTGGGCTCAACCCTCTTTGGGAATTTATGTTTGCCTTCCGGAAACATCCAGACTCCGGTTGTGCATTTTTGCCCGCCAATACCGCAGTTCCTATGTACATGAATTTCAAAGGATTTATCTCTTTTTCTTGAGATATATCCACCTGGAAGCCTGGCATTAAATGTAGAAGGAGCAACATCTGTTTCCGTGGTTTTGATCAGCATATCTTCAAGCACGGACAACTTTTCCTCAAGCCATTTTTCACGCCTGTCAATAAGGAATACCGGGACATCTTGCCTGGGCTTTCTTGCAGAAGATAGCTTTATATAGATGCGGCCCCTTTTGGGAATATATTTTGGTATCCTGTAAGTGCAATGCCATAAATCATCCTCATATCCAAGGCGAAGGAGGTCCCCTGGCATAAGTGTCTGCCTTGGAATTATATAAGGTTTTTGTTTTGCGCCCTGTATTTTCCCTACAAGAAGACCTGAGCCGGTTTGGATGTCGATGTTTACAGGGTTCTGTGGCCGCTGCGGTAAAAAATTATAATGGGTCCCTGTTCTGCCAAGCGCATTTGCAAGGAGGCCAAGAGCTTCTTTTTTCATCCCGGGGTCTTTCCCGTGATCCCTTAAAAGTTTATATGCCTTTACAGTGTGAAAAACATAATGTGGCCCTTTTTTTCGCCCTTCAATCTTCCATGTTTGAATTTCCGGTATTGAAAGCAAAACTTTGGCCAGAACATCCAGGCTTAGATCCTGGCAGGAAAAGAATCTTTTAGCCTGGCCGTTTTGAGTATAGAATCTGCGACAGGGCTGAACACATCTGCCCCTGAGACCGCTTTTTCCTCCCAGGAAACTGCTCCAGTAGCATCTCCCGGAAACGCCATAACAAAGGGCTCCGTGAACGAATACTTCAAGCCCAAGACCCTTTGGGCAGGCTGATGCCATGGACTTGATTTCATCTATGCTGAGCTCCCTCGGAATAACCACTTTATCAACTCCCGGATTTTCTTTTATAAGTTTCAAAGCGTCTTGAAAGCTTACATTGGCCAGCGTCGATAAATGAAGCTCCCCTGCAAAGCCTGTTTGTCTAACTAACTGCACAAGAGCCAAATCCTGAATAATGAGAGCATCCGGTTTGACATAACGGTTCAGCTTATCCAGGAGCTTCCCTGCAATGTTTAAGTCACAGGGTTTTAAAAGTGAGTTTAAGGCCACAAAGACCTTTACGTTTCTGTCATGGGCAAGTTGTGTAAGAGGGATCAGGTCGTTGATGCTAAAATTTTTTGCCTCCATTCGCGCTGAAAAGCTTTTCAGCCCGCAATAGACAGCATCCGCACCTGCTGCGAGAGCAGCCAGAAAAGAGGCTTTGTTTCCTGCCGGAGCCAGAATGGAAGGAGAAGGTGTTGCTTTGGTTTGTTTGGTCATTCTATGAGGGTCGCAAGGGATCTTTTAACAATTTTTGCCGGATTTTTCTTATTGCCTGCATCATAGCTTTGATAAAAATCGAGTCAAAAGGGATTTTTTTTATTAAAATTAATTCTGACGCAGTATATTGTCAACATTTTTCAGGGACATTCAGGCTGGATTGCGAAAGCATCCAGCACCTCCTTTGCCTGGATCTTCAGGAGACAAAAACAAAAAGGGCATTCCCTCATAATTCGATGGAATGCCCTTTTTTTAACTCAGAAATATTGGTCTAAACCGTAGTGACATTTGCTGCAGCAGGACCTTTTTGACCCTGCTCAATGTCAAAGGTAACTCGGTCGCCTTCTTCAAGAGATTTGAAACCACTTGCATTGATTGCTGAATGATGAACAAATACATCCGGACCATCTTCCTGCTCAATGAAGCCAAACCCTTTACCGCTATTAAACCATTTTACAATTCCATTAGCCATAATTAGCACCCTCCTTTTTCAGAAATTCTCATAGTCCCAGACTTCAGGATGCCACTTTGACAAATGGTACTTTCCTTTAGAACGAAACCGGCCCGCCAATTAAGAACAGGCCTTTATTGATTAAAACAAAAATAACACCTTTTAGGCTAAAAGCAAGTTTTATTATTGATATTTTTTAAATAAAAGATTTTATTATGCCTGTGGTTTAAATCTATTACTCAAGTTTCGCACCCTTGATTTCTATCAAAGTCAAGGCGGTAAAGGAGCCAAATTTAATTTTTCAAGCGAAATGATTCATCGGTCTTTTTTAACCAGCACTTCACGACTTGTGCCAGTGACAGGCACAAAGAATATATAACTTACTGAATTCATACGTGGTTTTAAGTATTGTATTAATGCTTGTTATTGGTGCCGTTGTCGAAGCTTAAGGTCTAATATTTCGCTTTAAAAATTTATTTTGGCCCTTGCCGCATAGAGGATTTGATAGATAAAAAGGGCGCGAAACTTGAGTCTATTAATAAATCTGGATTTTACACATGCCCCGAAAAAAAATACAAGCAGAGGATGACAAGCAGGGTCAGTTCATTGCCGAGGCCCTGCGTGACCGGGAGCTTCGGGAGAAGAGCTATCGGGAGCGAGCGCTCAAGCTTTTTCCCTGGGTCTGTGCGCGGTGCGGGCGTGAATTCACAGGCAAAAGACTTCGTGAACTCACGATCCATCACAGAGATCACAACCACGAAAACAATCCGCCTGACGGCAGTAACTGGGAGCTGCTATGCCTCTACTGTCACGAGAATGAGCACTCGCGGCATCTGGATGCGGAACAGCATAATGCAGCGACGCCTGGTGGCAAGCAAGAGCCGCATTCTACCTACAGGCCGTTCGCTGATCTCGAAGCCCTGCTAAAGGACAAAAAGTAGTTGCTCAATTTCCTCTTACTGTTTTAGTGTCTTGGTGGCTGAGTAGTTAACAGGATGTTAAAAAAATGCTTGACAAAAAATAATAATAGTATAAAAAGCTAAGAAACTTAAAAAAGGCAGTTAAATAATGCACAAATTTTCAGGCAAATTTTTTAGTTATTATTGGTATTTTTATAATACCGGTTTGCCTGAGGTGCGTTGACGATATTTAAAAAATTATTTAAACGCAAAAAGCCGTGGGCAGACCTTAAAACCCGCGGCTTTTTTGTTTTAAAAGGCCGTGGAGAATAAGATGCTTCATGGCCTTTTTTGCAAAAAAAGGAGGTATGTTATGACAATTTTAGGCAAACAGATCCGGTTGGAACGTATAATTAACCGGAATACAGGCAAAACAGTAATTGTTCCAATGGACCACGGCATTTCAGTCGGCCCTATCGACGGTCTGCTGGATATGAAGGAAACAATACAAAAGGTGGCAGATGGAGGAGCCAATGCCATCGTGGAGCATAAGGGTCTTGTCGCCGAAGGCCATCGCGGAGGGGGGATAGATATAGGATTGATTTTACATTTGTCTGCATCAACCAGCCTCTCGCCATATCCCAATGCTAAAACTCTGGTTTGTTCGGTTGAAGAGGCGATAAAATTGGGCGCTGACGCTGTATCCATACATGTAAATTTAGGAAATGGCGGTGAAAAAGAGATGTTAAATGATTTTGGAAAGGTAAGCTATGAAGCCCGCACATGGGGCATGCCGCTTCTTGCCATGATTTATCCCCGGGGCGAGAAGATCAAGGATGAGTATGATGTTAAAGTAATAAAGCATGCTGCGCGTGTTGGGAGTGAAATGGGAGCTGATATTGTTAAGGTTTCATACACAGGCTCTGCAGAGACCTTTAAAGAAGTTGTTGCGGGCTGTTCAGTTCCTGTGGTAATTGCAGGCGGCCCCAAAATGGATTCAGACAGGGAGATACTGGAAATGGTAAAGGGTGCAATTGATGCAGGAGGCAGCGGTGTTTCCATAGGCCGCAACGTATTTCAGCACAAACATCCTGATCGAATAGTAAGGGCTATTTCAGGCATTGTTAATAATGGCATCAGCGTGGAAGAAGGTCTGAGAATTTTGGAATAAGAGGATTAATACAATGAAAAAAATCTGGGTAAAGGTGGATCCTTGGAATAAAAAAATTGTTACAACCGCCCTTGAAGGTGGGGCGGACGGCATAATGGTTCCAAAGGGATATAGCAAAAAGGTCAAGGAGCTTGGCGTAATACAAACAATTTCAGAAGACGGCGACTTAAAGCCTGGTAAGGATGTGGTCTTTTTTACAATAAAAAGCGGAAAGGACGAAGAAGAGATCGTTAAGCTTTGCCAGAATAAAAAGGTGGTTCTTCAGTGCAGCGACTGGACAGTGATTCCTCTTGAAAATCTGATAGCAAAAGGGGCCGATGTAATAGCGCAGGTTCATAATTTTAAAGAGGCACAGACAGCGCTTGGCGTTCTGGAAAAAGGGGTAAACCATATACTACTTCATACCGGCAACGTAATTGAGCTGAAAAAAACTCTTTCCATGATTAAAGCAGTTGAGGATAAAACCGCTCTTGAGGAGGCCGAGATTGTTGAAATAACTCCTGTTGGAATGGGGGACAGGGTGTGCGTGGATACTTGCACATCAATGACTTCTGGCCAGGGGATTCTGGTTGGAAACAGCAGCAGTGCTTTATTTCTGGTTCATGCTGAGACTGTTTCCAATCCTTATGTTGCTCCAAGGCCGTTCAGAATAAATGCCGGACCTGTTCATGCATACACAAGGGTTCCTGGCGGAAAGACAAGATACCTTTCAGAGCTTTCAGCAGGAGACCAGGTATTAATCGTTGATTTTCAGGGAAACACATCTGTCGGCACTGTGGGGCGCCTGAAGATCGAAAAACGTCCTTTAATGCTGATA
>CBDAFK010000187.1:0-4170 GCA_965195235.1 uncultured Desulfobacterales bacterium
GTAGGTCTGGGATATGTAGGGCTTCCTCTCGCCGTCAGCATGTCGAAACATTTTGAAGTGATCGGCTATGATCTTAAACCTGATAGAATTAAGGAGCTTAAGTCCGGCTTTGATCGGACAATGGAAGTTTCAGGCGAGGCTCTGCACGATGCAAAGATACTGTTTACAGGCAAACCTGAAAATCTTTCCTTAAGCAGGTTTATTGTCGTTGCCGTGCCTACGCCGATCGACGGGCATCGCATTCCTGATTTAAGCCCACTTTGCGGGGCTTCGGCAACTGTCGGCAGATACATGCGGAAAGGGTCATGCATAGCGTTTGAATCTACAGTATATCCGGGCGCCACAGAAGAGGTTTGCCTCCCCATTCTGGAAAAGGAGTCAGGATTAAAATATGGCATGGATTTTACGCTCGGTTATTCGCCTGAACGTATAAATCCAGGAGATAAGGAGCATTCATTTGAAAACATACTAAAAATCGTTTCAGGATCCGACCAGAATACCACCGATTTTTTATCCGCTGTTTATGGAAGGGTGATAAAAGCCGGAGTACACAGGGTTTCATCGATCAAGGTGGCTGAAGCGGCAAAGATTATTGAGAATACGCAAAGGGATATAAATATAGCTCTTATCAATGAACTTGCGATGATTTTTCATAAAATGGATATAGATACTGATGAGGTTCTTGAGGCTGCCGGAACAAAATGGAACTTTCTTCCATTTAAGCCCGGCCTTGTCGGAGGGCACTGCATAGGGGTTGATCCCTACTATTTGACCTTTAAGGCTGAGTCGCTTGGGTACCATCCTGAAATGATATTAGCCGGCCGCAGGATAAACGACTGCATGGGTAAATATGTGGCGGAGCAGACCGTAAAGCTGCTTGTGCTGGCGGGCAAACGGGTTAATGTCGCAAAGGTAGCTGTTTTAGGGGTTACTTTCAAGGAGGATATACCTGATATCAGAAACAGCAAGGTGATTGATATAATACATGAGCTTAAAACTTACGGAATTAAAGTTTTAGCGCACGATCCTCTTGCAGATGCCAAAGAGCTTAAAAAATATTACAGGCTTGACTTGCGAAGCATGAAGACCCTTGAAGGGGTTGATGCGGTTATAGTAACGGTTGCGCACAGCTATTATAAGGAGCTTGGCCTTTCAAAAATTGCCGGTTTATGCCAGGGCAAAGCGCCTGTTGTCATAGATGTTAAAGGGGCCTTTAGTCGTGATAAAGCAAAAAAAATGAATATAACATACTGGAGACTTTAGCCCGTCCCGTACTCCCTCTAAATGAGGGGTGAATTCACCAACTTATCCAAATTCCTTGACACTGTAGTCCGGTTCATATTATTTTTATGTAACCGTTTAGAAGTTCAAAGTTCAAAGTTCAAAGTTCAGGGTTCAGGGTTCAGGGTTCAGGGTTCAGGGTTCGGAGGTTCGGAGGTTCAGGGTTCGGAGTTTTCTCGTTCCCATGCTCCAGCGTGGGAATGTATACCATATAGGTTCCCACGCAGGAGCATGGGAACGAGGCAAGTCTCTTTGAAAGACGTAAATTGTTACTTTAATTAATTAACCGGAGCTGTTTTTTATGATTCAGACTGATTTGATCCGCATGATATGTAATGCCGGTCTTATGGTGCAGTTTGTGTTGCTTATCCTGCTTTTTTTTTCCATTACATCATGGGCCATTATAATAATTAAATATCGATATCTCAAAAGGGCACTTAAAGAGTCGGGATATTTCACAGATTTTTTCTGGAAAAGCCGAGATCTTTCCGATGCTTTTGTAAAGAGTAAACATCTTCATGCAAGTCCCATTGCGAAAGTCTTTCGTGTGGGGTATGTTGAGCTTGAAAAGCTGAGCCGGTCCGGCGTTTCGATAACATCTCAATCACACCTGTCATCTAAGGCTGAAATTACATCATTGAGCGCGGAATTCGCAGGCATAGACAATGTCAAGAGAGCCCTGCGGCGGGCCATTAATACAGAGACAACGCAAATGGCGCAACTTGTTCCTTTCCTTGCCACAACCGGGAATACAACACCTTTTATCGGTTTGTTCGGTACAGTATGGGGCATAATGAATTCTTTTCATAGTATCGGACTCAGAGGTTCTGCAAGTTTGGCTGTTGTAGCTCCTGGAATTTCCGAGGCGCTTATTGCGACTGCGGCAGGTTTGGCTGTGGCAATACCGGCGGTTATTGCTTTTAATTATTTTATGCAGAAGATAAGAATTATTGAGACCGAACTCCAAAGTTTTGCCGCAGATTTTCTTAATATTATTGAACGAGACATATTAAGCGAAAAGGAAGGTGGTAAATGACATCTGATGGCAACAATAACCGGCTTATGTCAGATATAAATGTGACGCCGTTTGTTGATGTTATGCTCGTGCTGTTGATCATTTTTATGGTAACCGCACCGATGATGATGCAAGGAGTAGATGTTTCTTTGCCGAAAACAACCTCGGATGCCCTTCCTTCTAAAAAAGATCACATTATTATTACTATCGACAGCAGTAATCGGATATATATTAATGATTACCACGTGACGCTTGACTTTCTTAAAGAGAAACTAATAAAAATTTTTCAAGGTCGTAGAGACCGTGAGGTTTACCTGCGGGCTGACAAAGGAATCCCCTATGGGGTGGTAGTCCGTGTCATGTCGGAGATAAAGGGGGCCGGGATTGAAAGATTAGGCATGGTGACAGAGCCGATTATCGATGCGAACAAAAAGAAAAAAGCTAATGGCAAATGAAAGAAAATTTAAGCCGTCATGCTTATTTGCTTCATGTGATGGAAAAAAGGAAGCTCGTGCCCTGTTTTTTACTTTTGTTATTTCTACGATATTACATCTGATTTTTTTTGCGGCTTTGATCTTTGTGCCTGGTCCCAATTCATATAAACATTTTTCGCCTTCTGTTATAAATGTCAGTATGGTTGCATTGCCCGGTCAGAAGAAAATGCCGGCCACAGACAGACCGGCCGGTTTTGAGCTGGAAAAAAAAATTGTAAAGCACGAACAGGCATTGGTTTCCAAAAGTTTACCTGCAACAGTCGCAAAAGCTGATCGAAATTCCTCGAAAGCCATTTCTGTAAGTCCTAAAAGAAAGAGGATAAAAAAGTCACTCAAAAAAAAGACTTTTAAATCTTCCAGGGTTGTGAAAAGCGTTATTGCGCGGGTTGAAAAGAGGGTTGAGGAGTCAAGACCAAATCCTGTTGCTGAGGCGATTGACCGTTTAAAGAATAAAGTGGCGAGTGGCCGTCAAGAGCCTTTATCAGAAACAGGCGTGGCAGAAACAGGCGTGGCGTCGTCTTCTGCCGGAGTAATGGGCAGTCCCGGGGCTGGCGAAAAAAAAGCACTTGAATTAATAGATATATATAGAGCGCAAATTTCATATTATATTGAAAAAAACTGGGCTTTTTCCAAACAGTTGGCCGGCGGCCGTATTGATTTGGCGGCTGTGGTGGTAATCAGGATTATGCGAAACGGCGAGATTAAAGATGTCTGGTTTGAAAAAAAGTCAGGCAATATCTATTTTGATGAGTCTGCCTATAAGGCCGTTATGAAATCAGATCCGCTTCCCATGCTTCCAAAAGGATATTCGCGGCCGTATTATAATCTTGGCCTGATCTTTACTCCATCGGGCTTACGTTAACAGCGAACTTATAAAATTCCAAATTTCAAGCATCAAATTACAAATAAATCCCCTGTCTGCGTGCGGACACGCACAGGCAGGCAAATTTCAATATTCAATGAAACAGGATAGTCGAGTAGTCGAGTAGTTAACAACTCGACCATTTTTCTACTCGACTACTCGACCAAAAATGTACGGGTTTGTGGTTTTGAATTTTGGTCATTGTGATTTATTTGATATTTGTGATTTGTTATTTAGAATTTGCAATCATCTGAGACCCCTGAAGCCGTGAAGTGTTAAAATCAAGATAGATCGAGTTATGAGGCCCCGTCAATATGCTGCTCGAACTTCCAGCGCTTGTCAAAATCATAGTGGTTTTTGTCTTTATTCTTGCTCTTACCAGGTACAAGATATCTCTTTATATCTGCCTCTTTTCTGCTGCTGCCGCGGTAGGGCTCTGGATGGGCCAGGGGCCCATTGAAACGGCCCGTCTTGTTCTTGTCAAGTCTTTCGCCGGTGAAAGTCTCTGGTTAGCCGTA
>CBDAFK010000188.1:0-9107 GCA_965195235.1 uncultured Desulfobacterales bacterium
CCGCGCCGGCTGCAAGGGCGCTTATGGCATTTGCCGTGGCCATTCCAAAGTCATTATGGGTGTGGACCCCGATATCAATGCCAAGGCGGTTTCTCAGCCGCGTAATAGTTTCGAGCATCGAGACAGGGTCCATAATTCCAAGGGTATCTGCAAAACGGATTCTGTTTAAACCTTCTTTCTCGGCCATAAGACAGACCTCCTCTACAAAATCCATATCAGCCCTCGAAGCATCTTCCAAACCGAGTGAAAGATAACAGGATGAACTATCTCTAACCTGTCTTATACCTTCACGAACCTTGGCCAGCACCCATTTTCTATCTTTGCCAAGTTTGTTTTTTATATGGATATCCGAGACAGAGATAGACATAGCAAGGACATCAGGACAAAGCCTCAGACTTTGTTCTATATCGCCCGGAAGGCACCGGCACCACAGGGCAAGTTTCGGGCACCCAGCGAGTTTTCCGGCTTCTTTGATGAGGTCATCAATCTCGGGATTTTGCGCTGCAATCCCTAACTCTATCTCATCAACACCCACCTTTATAAGCAAATCAATGATACGCAGCTTTTCCGTCAGGTCAAAATAGACGTGGGCTGCCTGCTCTCCTTCCCTTAACGTAGAATCGACAATTCCTTTCATAATTTGTCACCCCCGATTTCATTAAGGCATTTTCTTCCAGCTTCCGGGGCTCTGCATTTTTTGCCGCATAATGGATGAGGCGCATCCGGGGCAAAGCAGACCCAAACATCTTCGTGTATCTTAAAGTCAAAAAAATCTTTTGGGATTGTTGCATGCAGCTCCATACCGCCAATGTCAATCGTTGCCTTTAAGCCGTTGCCGTTGTTTGTTTTATTTATTAGCTTCCCCCTGATTCGATTCAAGTTGGTGCCAGTCGCTTCGTTTTCTCTTTTTAGAGTAATTTTTTCCGGATGGATACAGAGATTGATCTCTTTGCCTTTTTCAAAAATAGGATATTTTTTAACTCTAATTTTAACAGATTGACCCATGCCTTCATTATTGACTTGTACAACGGCTTCATGCTGATTTATTTCTATTACGCGTGCTTTTAAAATATTTCTAACTCCGACAAAACGGGCTACAAACTCGGTTTTGGGATGATAAAACAGTTCATCAGGGGCTTCGATCTGCTCTATTTTCCCGTGGTTAAGCACCGAAACACGATCTCCCAACAAAACAGCCTCATCCTGGTTATGGGTAACATAGACCGTGGTCATTTCCATTTCCTGCTGGATACTTTTCAATTCATTTCCTATTGTTTCTTTGGTCAGGGCATCGAGATTGCTCATAGGCTCATCCAGCAGAAGTATTTCCGGTTCAGTAATAAGCGCTCTGATTAAGGCAACCCTTTGTTTTTGTCCTCCGCTTAACTGGTGCGGAAGTTTACCCTTTTCCTTTTCAATGCTTACTTTGCTCAAATAATAATCAACCTTCCGGTTTATCTTGCTTTTTTCAACATTTTTAACCCTGAGCCCATAGGCTGCATTGTCAAAAACAGTTAGATGTGGAAACAGGGCATAGTCCTGAAAGACAAAACCAATTCTTCTTTTTTCCGGAGGAAGGTTGCTTACATTCCGTTTTCCGATCAAAACATCTCCAGTATCCTGCCTGATCAAACCTGCTATTACAGAAAGTATAGTTGTCTTGCCGCCGCCGCTTGGTCCTAACAGGACATGAAACTCTCCCTTATTAACTTCCAGGTTTAAATTTTTCAGTACCGGCCGGCCGTTATAACTCTTTGAAATTTTCTTTAATGCGATGCCCACCTTAAGCTCCTTGTTTCGGATGACCATTACAAAAACCCTCTTTAGCAACTACAACATATAGGGCTGCCCTCTGACTCGTGACTTAAATATCAATAATGAAGTAAAAGAAAACACTAATAAAAGCAGGGCAATGGCAATTGATGAAGTCAGCTCACCTGACATGGCATTCTGATAAATGGCCACTGTCATTGTTTCGGTTTTAAAGGGGATACAGCCTGCAACCATGGAAGTGGCGCCAAATTCCCCTAACGCCCTTGCCCACGTCATAACTATTCCGGCATAGATACCATTTCTCGCGAGGGGAAGGAGAACTTTTTTAAACGTATAGAATTTTGATGCGCCCAGGGTTAAAGACGCGTTGGTTACATTTTTATTTATTGATTCAAATGCTCCCCTCGCTGATTTTATTAAGAACGGGCTTGAAACAAAAAGCTGCGCAATTATGATCCCTTTTTTAGAAAATATCAGGTCAATTCCGCAGTTCCTTAACATACTGCCAAACTTACTATTTCCTCCCAGCAGGATTAATAGAGCCAGCCCAGCAACCAGAGGGGGCATGCAAATAGGAAGATCAACCAGTGTATCAAGTATCTCCTTGCCTTTAAAGTCTTTCATTGCCAGCAAATATGCCACTGGGATGCCGAGACACAATGCCAGCAAGACCACTAATAGTGATGTCTCAAGACTTATAACCACGGCTGACAGAACCAGTGGAGATCTGAACTGGTTTATCAGTTCCCCAAAAGAAGTTGCTGTAAATAGAGCAAGCATAGGGAGCACAATCAGGCACACAAAAATTCCTGCAATAAAAGATATGGCTAAGTCAAAAGAAAGCTTTTTCATTGTATATGTATCTTTCTGCGCCTGCGGCTAATTATCTTTTTCGGTTCTTTCCTGGCTCCCATTTTCCCGCGTGGCAACTCATATAGTATGCATTCCCACGCTGGAGCATGGGAACGAGAAAAAACTTGAGAATATATCCGCGTTCATCTGCGTTCATCTGCGGCTAATTCCTTTCTTTTATTCGATGTTCGATGTTCGATGTTGGACGTTCATCCTTTCATTTACTTTATCACCTCAACCCCATATTTTCTGAAGATTTTTTTACCTTCAGCGCTTAAGAGATAACCGACATATTGAGATGTCTCTTTTTTATGCTTATTCATTTGACAAACAGGAATAATACTTATGAAGTTATATTGCTCAGGGATGTCGATAATCCTTACCTTGCCGGACTGAACTGCGTCTGCCTTCCAGACAATAGAACCATCACCGTTATTCCCTTCAATCCATAACACTAATTGTTTTACTGTTACGCCCCTGCCCTTTACATTCATCTTTGATTCTTCAATGCCTGCTTTTTTAAATATTGCCGCAGAAACCCCACCTATGGCACACGCCTTAGCATTACCCAGTATGATCCGGTTTTTGTTGTTAACAAAATCATCAAGCGAGTTTACTGTTCTATTCCCTTTGGGGGTAATGATAACCGGAGTATGATAGGCAATCGAGGTGTAATCATTTATATAGCCCTTTTTCTTTAAGATCTTTGCCCACTTGTCGCTGCCCGGAATAAAGACATCAGGCGTTTGCCCGACCAGTATCTTATTGCCCAGCCTTCCGCTTCCTTCATAATCATAGACAACCTTTACCTCATATTTTCTCTCGAATCTTTTTCCTATTTCGTTTAACGGCAACCGCATCCCTGCTCCGGCAAACACAAGGAGTTCCTTAAATTCTTTTTGAGCAAAAACGGCGGAAGGAACAAAGCAAACAGAAATCACTAAAAACAGCGCCATATATTTTCTTAAGTATTCAAACAAGTTCATAATGATTCTTCCTTTTCATGACAGTTTTTCTCTTGCCAGCCGCCACACGGGCGCATAAATGGCCTTGTGGACATCCCTGACAAAATTTAAAAAACCTTTGAAACCAACATAAGCGCCCAATTGAGGAAGCAATGTGCCGATACCGAATTTATGACAGAGAGACTGTTCTTTGATACCGGCTACGAATACATCGGGCCTTAGTTTACAGAATAAGTCTTCTAAATTCTGTTCTGAAGGGTCATCTACAATATGTATATCTACGTTAGCCATTTGCCGAATATCTCTATAGTTAACAGCATTGCCAAATCGTGAACCTACAAAAACCACCTCCATATCTAAGGCCTCAAATGTCTTTACCAAATCCGCTATACGAGCGGCGCCGAGAAAAACGGCTGCCTTTTTCCTTTAAGCGCTGGCAAAAATTGAGTAAGCTGAGATTTTATGGCTTTGTATTCCTCATCAATAACCGCTTCCGCCTTTTTTTTCAGACTAAAGTATTGACCAATTCTACGCAGGCTATCTATGCTTTGAGAGAGACTAAGAAAAGAAACTTTTAAATAAGGAACTCCATATCTTTGCTGCATAGTTTCAGCAAAAAATTGCCCGGTGTTCTGACAGATAATAAGATTAAGTTTGACATAATGGGCAGTGATAATCCTTTCGTAGGATGCATCACCAGTAAATACACAATGGACATTTATCCCCATTTTGGAAAGAAGTGATTTTATAATTTTTGTTTCATTAACATTGTACTGTCCGATAATATTTACATCATAAGAACCCATGCATCTTTGTCTTTGCCCGATAAACCGATTCAGCAGGCATTCATAGGCAATTTTGTGGCCGGCAGCTTCACTTTGACCTTTAAAACCAGGACAATCAACCAGGACAATGGGGCAGCCCAGCTCTTTTTCCATTTTATTGCAAATGCCTTCCATGTCATCACCGATGATTGCCGAGCTGCAGGTATTATAAGCGAATATATATTTTGCATCAGGTACAAGGATCTTTGCCTCTTTAAGCGTTCTTGCGAGCCTTTCCTGTCCACCGAAGATAATATCTTTTTCTCTCAGGTCCGTGGAAAATATACGATAGGCTGTGCCTCTCACAATGATGCCGTTATAGGCGCAGCCCACCGGCCCGTGTACTACATGGATCGCATCTTTCAAAGGCGCAAGCATCCATCTGGCGCCCGCATAGGCACAGCTTCGCTCGGTGATCTTCCCTGGTGCCGAAGGCCGGGGGCAGGATGGAAAAGAGCTTTTTTTATTGCTGCAAGCGGTCATCAGGAAATTTACTCTCCAGTAAGGTGTTCACTATCAAATCAAGCAGGTATTCACTGCCGCGATAGCCTACAGTCGCCCGGCGCTGGCAACCCACCCTGTCATATATGGGAAATCCGATGCGCACGAGCGGCACCTTTGCCTCTTTTGAGATATTTGCAGCCTTGGAGTTACTCAGGATCAAATCGATCTTCTTCTTTTTGATATAATCCTCCCATTCAAACATATCGCCTCCGTTCAAGATAACCGGTTTATAATCATACTCGTAGGCCGCGGCCCATACATCCTCTACAAATTGCTTGCTCTCTGTTCCGCTTCCGACAATCGCCGGCTCCATCCCTAATTCACAGACAAACCTCGTGACCGCGGCAGCTATATCAGGGTCGCCATATACAGCCACCCGTCTTCCCATGGTATAATGAAAGGTGTCTGCCATTGCGTCAATGAGGATACCGCGCTCGTCCTTTATCTCCTCCGCAACCGGCTTCCCCGTCCTTTCTGCAAGATTTTTTATAAAAAAATCAGTATTGTGTATGCCCATGGGCATGGGGCCGATCATGGCCGGCACCTTGAACCGCTTTTCAAGATATTTTGCCCCGGCGCCACCAGCATCATGGCAAAGGGCAAATGTAGCAAGAGAATTGCCCATATTCACAATGTCATTTATCCTTGTGCCACCTTTGGGATAATAGGGCATGGTCTGCGGGAGACGGAGCGGGCAATCAAGGGTCTCGGATATATCGAAGAGGATAACGCCTTCTATATCCATCAGTCTTAAGATATGTTTTATTTCCCTGATATCTCCGGGTGTAATCATACCGGGGATGATATTTACCTTAGGTTCAGGGGCGCTCCTTTTGGCCAATGCTTTTAAGAAAGCTGCAGCCGCGCGGTCATATCCCTCTACATGAGAACCGGTAAAACTTGGGGCATGGATGATGGCAAATTTAACCTCATCTGTTATCTCCGGGCCGAATTCCTCTTCCAGCTCGCCTATGGATTCATCGAGGTAGCCTTCCATATCGTCTCCGATGATCTCACTCGAGCAGACGGTAATGATGGCAATAACTTCGGGATGATAACGGATAATGAGATTGCGAATTCCTTCAATGAAATTTTTACGTCCCCCGAATACGGCTGTATCTTCATGAAAGGAAGCCGTAGCAATGGAAACAGGCTCCCTGAAGATGCGAGAGAAGGTATAACGAGGATAGGTGGTACAACCCTGTGCTCCCTGGACAAAGGGGATGCATTTATGTATTCCTACGCCTGCCCACATGGCCCCAAAGGGCATGCAGATCCTGCCCGGATCCACAACAACTGTCCTTTTGGATGAAGGGATAATATCCTGATCCGGCTCCTTATATTCAGGACAGATAGGTTCCTTTTCTATATACATCTCGTCATAGGTAATACCCTCAATCGGCATCTCCGTGAGCGCGTTGAGGTCTTCTATGGTCAATCTTCCGTTTAATTTTAATTGTGCTGGCATCATCTTCCTCCTATGGTAAAATCTTCGTAAGTACTCAGGTTGTCAGGTTCACAGTTCACAGTTGGTCGCCTTGCGCTCTTCATATTTCTTGAAAATGAACTTCGTATTCGTCTTGAAATCGAATCCCTCTTTCATAGGTTTACCCTTGAACCCTTGAACCTTGAACCCTGAACCCTGAACCTTGAATAGTTATAAATCTTCATCCTTTACAAATTTCCAGACAGGTGCGTAAACTCCCTGGTAGATATCCCTGGCAAAGTTCACCATACCTCTGAAGCAGGCGTAGGGGCCCTTTTCATAGGAATGTGAATTTACCGTCGGCACACCAAGCTTGCGGCACAGATATTTCTCCTTCAAGCCGGTTAGAAATAGATCGGGCTTAAACTTCTCTAAGCACTCCTCAATCTCAAATTCATTTGGATTGTCTACAACAAAGACGCCATTTTTTGACCTGGCATTAATTTTTTCATAATCATCTTCATGGGCAAAGGTACACATACTGAAGACCACCTCCATTCCCAATTCTTTCATGACCCTTTGCCAGTGCCACACCCTTGGACCTCCCACATACATGCCCACCTTTTTGCCCGTCAGCTTTTCGCGATAGAAATCAACGGCCGGTGTAATACATCTGATTTCCTCCTCAATAATCTGCTCCGCCTTCTCCTTCATTTCCTGAGAGCCGAAAAAATCCGCCACATCCCTGAGGGCACTCGCTGTCTGTTCGATTCCAAAGAAGCTCACATCGAGGTAGGGAACCTTAAAACCTTCCTTGATAAGGTTGGAGATGTAGGTGCAGGAACGCTGGCAATGAAGGACATTCAGCTTGACATCCGGTATCTTCAAAAGATTTTCCATGCGCTCACCTCCGGTAAAGACCGATACAATACGGCAACCAAGCTTCTCGAAAAGGGGTTTGATATATACCAGGTCCCAGTCCATATTGAATTCGCCGATGATGGCAATGTCGTAAGGTCCCATTTCATCTTTTTTCATGCAGACTTCAGGACATTTCTTCCTGTACTCCAACATCTGATCATAAAACTGGACATTAAAATGATGATGGCCCGTGGACTGGCTCACTCCGCTAAAGCCCGGTGCGTCAATGACGAATACGGGCATGCCGATTTCTTTTTCAACTCTTCGAGCCACCGAATAACAATCATCTCCGATAAGCCCGCTGGTGCAGGTAGTATAAATCAAGATACCTGCTGCGCCTGGAAGAAGCCGCCAGGCCTCAAGGCAAGCCTTCTCCAGCTTCTCCATGCCGCCGAAAACCACATCCTTTTCCTCAAGGTCGGTGGTGATCGCCCGCCTGCGATTATGTGAATCATTGCAAAGCGTGTCCGGTCCTGCCCAGGCGTAAACGGCTGAAAGGTTGCGCCTGGTGCCCCATTGATACCAGGCACACCCGGCCGGCGAATGTATAATCTGGATGCAGTCGCCAATCGGCCCTCCAACTACCCCGCGTGACCCGGCAAAGGCGCAGCCACGTTCTGTCATATCTCCTGGAATGGTTTTAATATTGCAGGCAGGGATATTAGGTTTGTCTGCATTGGTAAGCACATGGTGCTTGTATCTTTCAGGTATGGTAATATCACATTTTAATTTATATTTTTCTGGAATAGGCATCCTTGTTATCTCCTTATCCGTTTATTTGTAGCCGTTCACAGGTTAAAGGGTTGATTGGGTTCACGGAACCTTGAACCTCTGAACCGTGAACATTGAACCTCTGAACCGTGAACGGTTCCTTATAAATCTGAGAGCATGCTTCTTGCTGTGCTCTTGTTCCGATCTCCTCTCCAGGCACTCCCACGGCATCTGCTCTGCACTGCTTGCAGAGATACCATTGCTTGATAATGGGTTCACACTCGGCACGTGACTTTTTCAGCTCTTCCGTTGTCGGAGAGCGCAACCCGGAAAAGCGGCCAACAGGAATCAACGGCATGATATTCATAATACATGCCCCTGCTGTTTTTATTGTTTGGGCTACTTCCATCAGATGATCAGAATTGATACCTGGAATAAGTACTGTATTAACCTTCACCATAAATCCTTTTTGGCTGGCTTCATAGATACCCTCTAATTGACGCTCCAGGAGAATTCGGCCTGCCTGCGCGCCGTGATAAAATTGTCGTTTCCAGCAGACATGCGCATATATGGCCGCTGAAATCTTCGGATCTACTGCATTCAGTGTTACCGTAAGATATTTCACTCCTACCTCTTTCAGTCTTGGCAATTTATCTGACAGGGTTAAGCCGTTGGTGCTCAAACATTTGCTCAATTCAGGGAAACGCTGGTTAACAAGGGCAAAGGTCTCAAAGGTGGCCTCATTAGCCAATGGCTCTCCAGGGCCGGCAATAGCGGCAATCCGGATGCGGGGATCTGAGCGAATCGCCCAGTCCAGCCGGTGCAGCGCCTTTTTGGGACTGATGATAGCCGTCGTCAATCCCGGGCGATTTTCAGTGCTGTTTATGCCTCTCACACAATAATTGCACTGGATATCGCAAAATGGTGCAACCGGAAGGTGAATACGCCCAATTTCATAATGTGCTTCTGAGTCATAACACGGATGTGGTAACCACATGGTTCCTCCTTATTCATAATTTAGGAATTGCGAATTTAGGAATTCAGGAATTGAAGGTATTCTATTGTTTTTAATCCCTCAATCCCTAAATCCCTGGAATCCTTAAATTAATAATTAATAATCAATTGTTAATA
>CBDAFK010000189.1:0-6703 GCA_965195235.1 uncultured Desulfobacterales bacterium
GCGGTAAACAGTCTTTATTTCACCTTCAGAGGCATTGCGGTTTACGCCAAGTATTTCATAGTAATCACGTTTAGCAGTCATTTAGTTTCCTGATATTGTTATGGAGCTCATGTTGCTATGGCCTTTTTGATATGATATAGACTTTCAGATATACTTAGTGCCTGAACGAAAACCCCCTCTTTTTGTAATTTCGACCGAAGAGAGGAAATGACCGGCAAAGGAGGCGGGGCTTAAGCCCCGCCTCCTGAAGTTCCCATACTGGAACATGGGAACCAAGCAAACGACAACTTTGGATAGTTTTCGTTCAGGCGCTAATTAACTGCAATATAGTGCTTAATGGCATTAAATGTGCCTGTGCCGATCCCCTGCACTTTCCTGATATCCTCGACTTTTTCAAACAGGCCGTGCATATTTCTGTATTCCACAATCTTCACAGCCAATACAGGCCCTATGCGAGGAAGGGCTATTAGTTCGGTAAGTTTTGCTTTGTTAATATTCACAGAATCCTGCAGCCCTTGTTTCATCACCTTTACAATAAATTTATCGTAGTGATTTTCCAAATGCTTTTTGGCGACCTCTTCATTTTTAGGATAAATCCATGTCTCACGGTCAATGGTTCCCAGCACATATATCAGTTGTTCTTCATCAATCTTGCCATTGGAATCATGATGTGGGCAATGCCTGATTTTCTCGCCGGCCTTTGCTTCAATAACTGCAAAGCTGGAATCAGGAAGAAGACGTATCCTGAGATCTGTCCATCCCTGGCAAATGGCGGAACTTTCGCTGAGCACAAATAAAACAAGAACGCTGAAAAGCAACAGGCAATAATTTGAAAGAGTACGCTTCATAATAACTCCTGTGATTAAGGTGTTAGGTGTTAAGAAAAAACTATTGACCACAGTTCAAAGTTCAAGGTTCAAAGTTCACGGTTCAAAGTTCACGGTTATTTAGGTCCCTAAAGTGATCCGCCTGAGTGCTTTGGCGGATAATTTCAGGCACCCGTGACTTTTATTATAATTTATGATTTAAAGTCAAGGTTAATAAGTATAAGTTCACGGTTCACGGTTCAAAGTTCACGGTTCAAAGTTCACGGTTCAAAGTTCACAGTTCAAAGTTCAAAGTTCAAAGTTCAAAGTTCAAAGTTCAAAGTTCGCGGTTCACAGTTCACAGTTCACAGTTCAAAGGTTCAAAGGTTTTTTTATCTTCGTGGTCTTCGTGAGCTTGGTGAAATATATTCTGTTTCTTTTGTTTTTCATTCGACGTTGGACGTTCGACATTCGATGTTTGACGTTCATCCCTTTCCTCTTTCCTCTATCCTCTTTTCTCTATTTTCTTGGCTCTGTTCCTTTTTTAAAAAGGGCGTTTACTGTGCGTGTCGAATTATCGGATGCGCGCTGGCCGGTTACAGGATCGATGCGCACCTTTATTACATCATCCGGGATATCAAAGTATTGAAAGGTGCTGTCTGCAAGCGCCTGAGTCATGAATTCAATCCATACTGGAAGAGCTGCCCTGGCTCCTGTCTCCAGATTTCCAAGAGTTTTATATTCATCACGACCCACCCACACTCCTGTTGCGATTGATGGAGAAAACCCTATAAAAAGAGCATCCTTGTATTGGTTTGTAGTCCCGGTTTTTCCCGCGACAGGACGTCCGATAACACGTGCTTTTCTTCCGGTGCCCTCCTGAATAACACTGCTCAGCATATCTGTCATTATCGCTGCCCCCGCGCGTGACATGACTGCTCTTTTTTGAGGCTTTACCTGCCAGACAATCCGTCCGCTGCCGTCAAGTACCTCAGTTACGCCAAACGGCTCTATTCTTTCCCCCCTGTTCGGGAAAACAGCATAGGCAGAGATCAAATCAATAAGGGTTGTTTCCGATGTGCCGAGAGCCATAGACAGATCCGGAGAGAGCGGAGATTCAATTCCAAGATTATGGCCAAAACGCGCCACGGAATTATGCCCCAGCATCTCTATAAGCCTGACCGCAGGTATATTTTCTGAAACAGAAAGGGCTGTTCTTAAGGTTATTTCTCCCATATACTTTCCGGAAAAGTTTTCAGGAGCCCAGTCCTTTCCATCTCTTGCCCCTTTAAAGGCTACAGGAGCATCGAGTATCATCCTGTTTTGCGGAAAGCCCTGCTCGATTGCATAAGCATAAACAATTGGTTTAAATGCCGAGCCGGGCTGTCTTCTCGCGCTTACAGCCCTGTTAAAAGGGCTTTTGGAAAAATCCCTGCCGCCGACCATTGCAAGAATACCGCCTGTCCGCACGTCCAGCGCTATAAGCGCCGCCTGAGGATAAGGATCTTTTGTCCCGCGGCTTTTCATCCTTGTTTCAAGAGCAATCAGCCCGTTTGCGACAGCATCTTCGGCTGCTTTCTGAAATTTAAACGAAAGAGTGGTATAAATTGTAAGCCCACCCTTATAGAGCCTTGACGATCCTATAACTTCTTCGAGACAGCCTTTAACATACTCCACAAAGTAACCGGCCCCCCGCTCTTTTCTATTTTGCTTCTCTGCAATAAGCGGTTCTTTTAGAGCTTCATCACAGGCTGATGCGGTAATTACGCCTGTATCTTTCATCTGTTTAAGAACAATATTTCTGCGTTTTAATGCAAGCTCCTTATTAATCAGGGGAGAATACCTCGAAGGAGCCTTTGGCATGGCGGCTATCAACGCACATTCGGACAAATTCAGATCTTTTGCACTCTTTCCAAAAAATATTCTTGCAGCAGATTCCACGCCGTATGCGCCGCTTCCAAAATATACCTGATTTAAGTACATCTCAAGTATCTCGTCTTTTGTATAGCGTCGCTCAAGCTGAAAGGCCAAAACAGCTTCCTTGATTTTCCGAACAAGGGTTTTTTGGGGCGTTAAAAAGAGTGTCTTTGCAAGCTGCTGGGTGATTGTGCTGGCCCCTTCAACAAACTCTCTCGCCAGGATATCTTTTGTAACCGCACGCAAAATTCCTTTTAGATCAACGCCGCTGTGTTTGTAAAAGTTCCTGTCTTCCGTAGCAACTATGGCCTTTTTAAGGAAACCCGGGATATCTTTCAGCAACACAGGATCCCTTTTTTCAACAAAAAGTTCCGCAAGAACCTTTTTGTCAGCCGAATATATACGCGTTACAGCAGAGGGCATGTATGTTTCAAGAGATCGTATCTGTGGAAAATCGCTTGTTATTGCGAGAATTGCCCCTGCAATAGCTCCGAATACAATCCCCCCAAGCAGTATAAATAAGATAAATGCTTTTTTTCTATTTTTCGGTTCCAATTTTGGCCTGCACTCCTTAACTTAAACTCAGGCAATTTTCTTATTGATCACCACGAAGAACACGAAGGATTTTTTTGTTTTTTATCTTCGCTTACTTCGTGTTCTTCGTGGTGAAAATATTGCTCAGGTTTTTCTTATCAGATCGTTTGGGAAGCATTTGGTGGCGATGTTGATGGTTGCCCTGCTTCCCTGCTGAGCATGTGATACTGGCAGGCTGTTTTCATCGAAAATATCATCTATTCTATCCTGTATAACAGGCCCTTTTCTGCTCAGGATTTCGATGAGATCCCCTTTGTAAAATTTATTTCTGACCTCAACATTCACGCCGTTGCTGCCATTGCTTTTACATACCTTGCCGATAAAGAGGCGTGTGTTTGACGGGTTGAGTTTTTCATAATCCGGAGATACCTGTTCAGGATCGCCAAAATAAAAACCTGTGCAATATCCCCGATTATTGATGCCGGAAAGCTCTTTTATCCACTCATCCTTTACTTTATAACCCATTGAATCAGCATAATATGAATCGATAGCCTCCCTGTACACCTTTACAGCCGAGGCAAGGTAATTGATCCCTTTCATCCGCCCTTCTATTTTCAAGGAACATATTCCTGATTCGATCATTTCAGGAATATGTTCTATCATACACAGATCTTTTGAGTTGAAGATATATGAGCCATGGTCATCCTCAAATACAGGCATATATTTGCCGGGCCTTAACTCTTCAACAACCGAATATTTCCATCTGCATGGGTGGGAACAAAGCCCGCGGTTGCTGTCCCTGTTAGTCATAAAACTGCTGAGAAGACATCTTCCTGAATAGGAAATGCACATGGCCCCGTGCACAAAGGCCTCAACCTCCGCCGAGCCGCTCATGGCAATCTCCTTTATCTCTTTCAAGGAAAGCTCCCTTGCGACATTTACCCTTTTCACGCCAAGATTTTGCCAGAACAAAACGGTTTTATAATTGGTAGTGTTTGCCTGGGTACTGAGATGCACCGGTATTTGAGGTATGATGCGCCGCACCTCAAGGAAAATTCCCGGGTCTGAGATTATAAGGGCATCAGGACGGATTTCACCGATCTTATTAAGATAATCGCTAATCGCCTGCTGCTCGTAATTCCTGGAGTATATATTGCACGCCACATATATTTTAACATTTCTGCTGTGCGCAATGTTCACGGCTTTTTGAATTTCATCAAAGGTAAAATTCTCAGACATATTCCTGAGACTGAAATCCTTGCCCCCAAGATAAACAGCATCAGCGCCATAGTGCATGGCGATTTCAAACTTTTCAAAATTGCCTGCCGGAGCAAGAAGCTCAATATTATTTTTTTTTGTCATTTTTGTCATTGGTTAAATTTTTAAATCAATCACGTCTCTTTTCAAGGCGTACGCCGCAAAACACGAAACAGCTAAAGTTTAATATGAGTGTAACCTTTTTGCGTGCATTCTCTCTCATAGCGTAGGGCAGGGCTTTAGCTCTGCATCAAAATGGCAGAGCTAAAGCTCTGCGCTACGAAAAAAGGTTACACTCGTTTAATATTCACCGGAATGACGACTTTTTACGATGACATCAAAAATTAATTCTGAGCAAAAATGCGATCAATGGTAAGTTTCAGGCTCTCGTGCCATGATTTTGCTTTAATTCCAAAGCTCTTTTCTATCAGGGAACAATCAAGGGCGGAAAAAAAAGGTCTTTTTGCAGCAGTCGGATAGTCGATGGTTTTGATGGGTTCTATTTTTTCTACTTTCATTGCTTCATGCTTGCCGGCAATATCAAATACAGCTTCCGCAAACTCATACCAGGTTGTTATACCCTGCCCGCAATAATGGTAAGTCCCCCAGCTAATTTTTGAACTGTTTCTTATCAGGCCGGCAATTATTAAAATAGTTTCAGCAAGATCGCCGGCGCTGGTGGGACATCCATATTGGTCGGCAACAACCTTGATAATCTTTCTTTCTTTGCCAAGCCTCAGCATGGTTTTTACAAAATTATTCCCATGCACACCATAGAGCCATGAAGTGCGCAAAATAATATGCTCCTTTGTTTGGAAGCGAACCCTTTTTTCCCCTTGCTCCTTGCTTTTGCCGTAAACACCAAGGGGAGAGAGCTGATCTGTCTCAATACAGGGGCTTTTTTTCTGCCCGTTAAAGACATAATCGGTAGATATATGAATAAACGGAAGCTTTGCATTTGCGCAAGCCCTGGCAAGATTGTCCGGCCCGTCCCTGTTTACTGCAAAAGCGAGATCCGGTTCAGATTCCGCCTTGTCAACATTCGTGTAAGCAGCAGCGTTAATTAGAAGAACCGGCTGACAAGCGGAAATGGCTTTTTCCACCTGGAGCATGTCCGTTATATCTATTTGAGGAAGATCAACGCCGATTGTCTCAAAACCAAAGAGTTGGCCCTGTCTTTGAAGCTCCCATCCAAGCTGGCCTTCTGAACCTGCTACTAAGATTTTAATGTTTTTCTCCTTTAATCCCATAATTCCTCAATTCCTCACGCAAAGTCGCCAAGGCGCAAAGGTAAAAGATGAACATCGAACATCGAACGTCCAACGTCGAATGAAAAACAAAAGAAACAGAGGACGAAAATCTGAAATTAGCCACAGACACACACAGACTGACACAGACATTTGTCCGAGCGACATGCTCGGCCAAAAATAGTCATCGCTTCGCGAAAAAAACATAATTTCGATATTCACATTTTACTGAGAACCCTGAACCTTTGTTTTTTTTATTTACTCAAGTTTCGCACCCTTGATTTCCAACAAAGTCAAGGTGGTAAAGGAGCCAAATTCAATTTTTCAAGCGAAATGATTCATCGGTCTTTTTTAACCAGCACTCCACGACTTGTGCCAAGGACAGGCACAAAGAATATATAACTTACTGAATTCATATGTAGTTTTAAGTATTGCATTAATGCTTGTTATTGGTGCCGTTGTCGAAGCTTAAGGTCTATATTTCGCTTTAAAAATTTATTTTGGCCCTCGCCGTCTAAAGGATTTGCTAAATAAAAAGGGTGTAAAGCTTTAGTTAATTATACCTGAAGGGTTTGCGCACGGCTTTTGCGTTATCAGTGAAACAGCCCATTTTTTATATAAATGTTCCAATTTTTACTTTCAGCATGACGAGGGCGGAATCATCTGGTCGGATTCGGACATAGGCATTGCCTGGCCGGTGAAGGACCCGATTGTTTCCGCAAAGGATAAACATTTTCCCCGTCTTTTTGAGAGTAGAGGTCAGAGAACGGATTAAAAGATGAACATCGAACATCGAACATCGAATAATGATGTCGCTCCGCCCTTCAAATTATTTTAAAACGAATCAAAAATAAATATTAAATAACTCAAGTTTCGCACCCTTTAATTTATAGAAAGCGTTAGACGGCAAGGGCCAAAATAAATTTTTAAAGCGAAATATTA
>CBDAFK010000190.1:0-2014 GCA_965195235.1 uncultured Desulfobacterales bacterium
TGTGATACCTTTGATTCAAATTCTTCGAACTTAAGAGGCCGGTTATCAAGGGCTGACGGAAGCCTGAAACCATATTCAACAAGGGTTGTCTTGCGGGATCTGTCACCCTTATACATGGCGCGAATCTGTGGCACGGCAATACGACTTTCATCATTGCATACAAGTAAATCGTCAGGAAAATAATCAAGACGTGTTGGAGGCGGTTCACCAGGAGTTCTTCCGGTTAAATGTCGCGAATAATTCTCGATCTCAGACTGATTTGTTTTCTGTGATAGATGCCATTTACAGTTTCAGGAATGAATACATAGCCCATCAGGATCGAGAACTGAGTGATCTGGAACTTGCAAAAAAGGCGCTGATCCAGTGGGCAAGCGGACTTTATCGAATTTGGAGTTGCCGCTAATGAGAAGCAGGGGGTCTGCTCTTGACTCATGTTAGTGTGAAATCCGATTGATATTGAGTTGAATCTCCCCGCAGTCCGCCAAAGCGCTCTGGCGGACGGGGAATGCGCTCGCTGTTGCGGTTCAAAGTTTGGTACTGCAAAAAAAGGTAATGTTTTTGAAACAATCGGTGTTGATTATGATGTGGCAACATCAATTATAGATGCGAAGTTATAAAAGCTTTGGCTGATTGAAGAAGAGATTTTTGATATGGACAGAACGGTATTTGCCAAAGATATCAGTGATGACGGCGGAATCAAAATGACCGGTTTGACGGAAAGCATTGCTGTTATTGCCATTGACAAACATGGAAATGAGAGCAAAACTTTCATAATCAAAGATGAGTAACCATTATTTTAGTCTTATTCCTTAAATTATCCCCCTCTTCCCTGATAGAAAGGGATAGGGTGTAGATCCTACGATTTATGGTTTTGAAAGGAGGGTCACATGCAAGAAAGCATCCTAACACCTGATCAGTATAAAGATCTTAGTAAAAAAATTATTTATGCTGTTGACACGAAATACAGAATTATCCCGCTTAATTCCTTAAAGCATCCTAAATATCACTTAAAAGCTCCCATCTATGTTACTCTGGAATTTGAAGAAGATAAAGTGATTGCGAGTTTTGACGATATAGAGGCTTTCTCTTATGCCGATACCGCTTCTGAAGCCATAAACTTGCTTTCCGACGAAATTATTCAGATTTTTGAGGATTTGATGGAAGATAAAGAGAATCTTGGCAGTCTGCCTCGAAAGTGGTTGCAATATCTGGAGGAAATCATCGAATGCAGATAAAAAAGAATGAGATTGGGAAAATTTTCAAAAAGCTCAAGCTTGAGGTAAGGTCTACAAAATACCGATATGGGTGGTTTATTTTTCAAGATAGAAAGATATTGAGGGTTCATTACTCACATGGCAAAGGAAGCATTCCAGGAAAGGTGTCAGATAAAATTAGAAGTCAGTTAAAGCTTACACAAAAGGATTTCAGGAATCTTATAGATTGTCCGCTGTCACTGGAGGATTACGAAGCAATCCTGAAAAAAAAGGGGCTAATTTAGCCAGGTAGGGTGCATTTCATGCACCGTCACCGGCATACGTATTATTGAATGCATGATATTGAATGCATGAATGATAAAACGCCTTGATTGGCAAAATCGAATATTTTTTGGTGCGTAAAACGCACCCTGCGATTTACAAACAATGATTGAGCATGGGAAAAATACTGGGCGCTTTATCGACCCTTGTCCGGTCCTGGAAGTTAAGGAAATTCCTGCTCGCAAGGTTGACGAAGGTTGCAAACATTTTCAAAAAAAATAAATTAAGTAAAAAAGGCGTATTTAATGGCTGTTATCAAGAATAGTATGATCGGCAATGCTGGTGAATATTTTGTATGTGCGGAACTTTGCAAAAGAAATATACTTGCTCTGATAGCACCAAAAAATAATCCTCTATTTGACATCCTTGCATCTGACCCAGAAGGTAAGAGAAGCGTTCAAATTCAGGTTAAAACCATGTCAATTACAAACAAACAGGGCTGGAAGATAGGTATTAATATGACCGAAAAATGTAATAAT
>CBDAFK010000191.1:0-7233 GCA_965195235.1 uncultured Desulfobacterales bacterium
ATAAGGAACCTACTTATGAAGCAATGGCATCCATGTAAACGTCGAATTCTTATCAAACGTCTAAGTAAGCTTGGATTTAACGGGCCGTTCTCGGGAACCCGTCATCAATTTATGGTTTTTGGATACCACCGCCTGAGTATACCATCAAACACAGAGTATTCACTCCCACAATTACGCATGATGTTAAATGAAGTGGAATCGATTTTAGAGCATTCTATTACTGCTAATGAATGGAATAGCCTGGCATAACAAATCGTTTCATACAGAGACGGCTGGAAGCTGGCGCATTTTGAAAGGTTGTGTTTGTCAATAAATCCTATAGCCTTAAGTCGCTCGCAGGAATCGAATTATCTACAAAAGCCCGGATATGGGCATCTGAGGGCTTCTGGAAGGCATTTATGGAAGATAAGTGAGAAGTGATAATTGCAATAAAATATATCGTCTAAGTTTGATAATGCAGCATCCTATTGCGTTGTAGATGCCAATGTCGCAGATTACATATAAATATTGCAACTATCTGTGAATAAGGCTGAAGGTTTGATTCATAGCAAATATCTTTAACGCCACAAATGCACCGGGCGCGTTCACCAGAGCATGTGAAAAAGTTAGCAGCGCTTCAGACAATAGCCAACCACAGTTTCAGCATTTTGAAACAAAGTAATACGATTATGGTCAAAGACGGATCCATTCATCAAAAACCGTGAGGCTTACGCTTTTCCTACAGTTGACCGCACAGCCTCTATGACCATTTCTGAACTTGGTTTATAAAATCTTTCCTGAGGCGGTGAGACAGGTACTGGAATATCAGGGGCCGCAACCCGTTTGACCGGCGCTTTGAGCATATCAAAGGCCTCCTCAGCAACGATGGCCGATATTTCGCCTCCAAACCCCCCGAATTTGGTAGCATCATGCAGGACAACGAGCCTTCCGGTTTTACTAACCGAATCCAGTAAGCAGCCCCTATCAAGGGGAACCAGACTTCTCAGGTCTACCACTTCCAGAGAAATCCCTTCACCCGATAAGGTTTTGGCTGCTTTGAGTGCCGTATATACAGCTCCGCCGTAGGTTACTATTGTGCAATCTTTGCCTGGGATGACTACCCGGGCCTTGCCTATGGGTATTCGATAGTCCCCGTCCGGAACTTCCCCCTGCATCCAGTAAAGAAGCATTTCTTCGACCACAACCACAGGGTTTGGATCAAATATTGCGCTTAACAGCAGGCCTTTTGCCTCTGCAGGTGTGGAGGGAAAAACGACTTTCATTCCCGGACTGTGCGCAAGCCATGCCTCCAGATTATGCGAATGCTGGCAACCCCCAGCAAAATTTACTCCCGCCTTAACTCTTACCGTAAGCGGAAAGGAAGATTTTCCACCGCTCAAATATCGCAATTTGCATGCATGATTCACCAGCATATCTGCAGCCAATGTGATAAACGGGAAAAACATTATTTCGACTACAGGTCGCAGACCCAGCGTTGAGGCGCCGACTGCCAGACCGGCGATGGCAGCCTCACTCACAGGCGTGTCCTTCACTCTTTTCGAACCATATTTTTCAAGGAGACCATGTGTCGGCAAGTTGGGATCATAATGGATGGATACGCCAACACCCTCACCGGCAATAAAAACCCGCTCATCTTCGCTCATAGCCACATCGAGCGCATCTCTCAGTGCCTGCCCAAATGATAAGACTGCCATCATCGACCTCCTTTACTGTGCAACCTGTTGCGTAGTAGCCTCTTCAATCCAAAGATCCTCTAAAGCTTCCTCAGGTAACGGGTAGGGACTTTCAACCCCAAATTTTGCAGCCTCGTCAATTCTTGCTTGTAACTGTTTATCAATGATTTGAAGTTGTGCTTTTGAGATCAGACCTTCTGCCAGGATATTGTTTCTTAAACGCTTAATAGGACATAATCGGGACCACTCTTCCAGTTCTTTCTTATCTACATAGTACTGGTTGTCATGCTCTCCATGGCCCCGCATTCTGTAAGTTTTGGCTTCGATGAAGGCCGGCCCCTGCCCATTACGGCAGCCCATCACCATCTTTTTGGCAATGGTGTAGACTTTTGCCACGTCATTGCCGTCAACCAGTTCCCCCGGCATTTCGTATCCCACGGCACGTGCTGCAATGTCTCCTACTGCACAATGTTCAGAGAGGCTCTGTGCACCTGCCCAGCAGTTGTTTTCGCAAACAAAGAGAACAGGGAGCTTCCAAAGGCTGGATAGGTTCATGGCCTCATGAACACTGCCTTCTGCAGCAGCCCCGTCCCCAAAGAAAACCACCGTAATATTTGACTCGTCACGGTACTGTTGGGCAAAAGCTGCGCCAACAGCTAATGGCGGACCGCCCCCTACGATCGTCGTTGTCATTAAGGCATTCACCTCTGGAACAGCCATGTGCAAAGTCCCAGACTTGCCCTTGTTCACACCGGTTGCCTTACCCATAATTTCGGCCATAAGATATTTCGGGTCTGCTCCCTTTGCCAGCAGGTGTCCATGACTTCTATGATTACTCACAATGACATCATCGGGTTTGAGAGCTTTAACAATGCCAACAGCTACGGCTTCTTGACCGTTGGCAAGGATTTGCATGCCGACCAATCTGTTTTTTTCCTGAGAAAGCTCGATCAATTTTTCCTCAAATTTTCGTATTAGGACCATCTCCTCATACATCGTTTTTTTCAAACCGGCATCTACTTTACGTGAATCCATCTGTCTCTTCCTCCCTTGTACGATAGATCTTGCAACAGTTTGGTAACAGTTAAAGGATTGGCAATTATTTGTTCAGAAATACACCATGGCAAAACTCTTGAGATCTGCTAACGATATTTTTTCCAACGCCAAGATCTATCTGTAAATTTCGTCTGGAAATCAGAAATTCATTATTTGGACTAACCTATCCAATTAGGTCGCTCGGCCATATATTTCTTCACGGTTTCACGCAGCCAATCTTCAAGTCCCTTTACAAGGTAAAATCTGGGGAAAAGAAGATCGTCATCCGGTGTGATCACACCTTCACGAAGAGCGGTCTTGGCCAGGTCAGTCTCGGGATAAATACGAATCCCTATAGTGACTTTCACAGCCTCGAGCTGCAATGAGTCGGCAAAGGCGAGGCTTTCTTCTACTGACTCTTTGGTTTCACCAGGTCCGCCCAATAGCAAAAAGCCCATTCTGCGGATGCCGTACTGTGCCAGCATGCCAGAAGTTCTGCGGACATCTTCAGGGCTAAACTTTTTATTCATACCTCGTAGTATTTGCATAGATCCACTTTCAAATCCCAGAGCTGCCTCTCGACAACCAGCTATGGCCATCGCCTCGATCAAAGCTTTGTCGGTCTTTCCCGGGTAAAAGATACATCTCCAGTATATTCCCAATTTCCTGGCAATCAGCTCGCGGCAAATTTCTCTGGCGTAGGACAAAGGGATATTGAAGGTGTTATCTGTAAAATAGAAACGCTCGAATCCGGCCTCAGCGTGGCCTGCGATCGAAGCGACGACCAACGTAGGGGAGCGTTTGCGGATAATGCGACCTTCAATAGCCGCAGTGGAGCAATAACTGCAATTCATTGGACATCCCCGTCTGCTCTGAACAGGCATCCACAGCTCTGGATCCCTGGCAGCGGAAGGCGACCACAAGTTAGCATCAGGGAGAGGTAACGAATCGAGTTTTTTTGCCAACTTTCTTTTATCCTGAACTACTCTGCCTGGGAGATAAAGACCTTGTATGTCCTGAATATCGGCTCCTTTTTCCATGCGTGCCAAGAGGGACGGGAAGGCTATCTCTCCCTCCCCCTGAATACCTATGTCTGCACCTAAATATGCCAGAGCACTCTTAGGGAAAATACTGTAGCCTGCACCACCTATCACAATACGGGCATCTGAAAAAGCACGGCAATCAGCAATCACGTCCCTGACCTGATCCAACAAGAATCCAGGGCTTTCCATGCGCTGATCATCTATATTTCTTACTGAAATACCGATCACATCGGAACCAAATTTTTCTATAGAGTTCTTGATAACCGAGCAAGCATTACTTACGCACATAAGATCCAGCAGTTCCACCTCATGGCCTGCACGACGCACAGCCTCGGCCACACAACCCAATCCCAGTGGTATGATGGGCATATTGATGGGTTCAGTGTTAGCGGAAATCAGAAGGACTCTCATTGCTTTTGTTCCTTATATGTCAATTGGTGTCAAAAGATTGTGATGTTTTCACGATATCATAAAAGCACAATTTATTATACCGTTCTTTATGGAAAAAAGTGAGGATTAACTACCCCGCTACAGGCAACAGGATGTTTTCGCAGGATATTTTTTATTTAAAATAGTAGAGAAAGCATAAGCCGTGGATATTAGCATCGCAGGAGCGTGTCATAATCTGTGCTTTCGATTATATAATCCAAATTATCGAATGGGTGTAGTTGTAGAAAGCAGGATTTTTGTCGAGGCTGAAATTTGACGAACTCGTAAAAAGTCAAAAACATACGCTTTTGTCATTCCCGCGAAAGCGGGAATCCAGTAATTACGCATAGTTACACAAGAGGGTTTTACCTTGATCTTCGAAATTGGTACTTTTTACGAAACCGTCAAATTTGTCTTTATGGTCTCTTGATTATGTTGAAGCTCAGCCTGTACGATAATTGAGGTCTGATTATGTAAGAAGGAAGCAAGTATCATGACACGCGGGTCAGTGACTCGGAATTAAAATGTAAAAAAATTCGGTAGGAGAAATATCGAATAAATGGCTATATTTCTGCGATTAATACTTTTTTTTGGCTTGTCTAAAAGTATAAAATGGGCATCTGGTGCTGGTAGCAATTTGTTATATGGTTACTTTGATTTACTTCTTGTATTTTTGTATAGCAAAACTGCGCCCACAATAAACGCCGCGCCTATTCCAATCTTTGGTGGGTAGAACTCCCATAATGCTGGTCCACTGATAAAGCTTGATTGTTGAACACCTGACACAATAAAGAATATTCCGATGCCCGACAAAAGGCTAACAATAACATTATAAATTATATTTTTCATTACTATGGTGTATCCATTAAGTATCTTTCCCCTAATATTTTGAATCCAAGTTCTATCTGCATCAGCTCTTAATCCATGCTGTTTAGCCATCATGCTTATTATTTTTGCCTTTTTATATGGTGAACCCCTTCCTATCAGAAAATCTATTGTTGATTTACCTTCCTTATTTGCTTCTGATATCAGTAATTGGAGCCTTTTTTTGTTTTCCAAATGTTCTTGTGTTTCTCTGTCTTGATTTTCACGGAATGTCTTTATTTTCTTTTGTTTTTCCCTTATTATTTGCTTCCTTTTGTTGAGCAGCTTTTCAATAAATTCATTAATCAAAAATGAAGACTCGTCCATAGTTGCCTACTCCTATGCTTGCAAATCAATCATCCACAAAATTCTTGAAATTTACTCACACCGAACGATAATCGAATATTATAAGCTCTTCTTTTAATTTATTAATGTTACTTGTTCATAAGTGCTACTATCCCCGTTAGTGCTCCGATCAACCCAATAAGTACTAAAAGGACTTTAATTATAAATTCCCACTTTTCTCTTCGTTGTGCTTTTATTTGTTTGCTAAGGGTTGATTTTCCGTGATCTGTTAAAATGTAAGTGCCAAATTCATTCTCCCAAATCTTTTCATCTCTTCTGTCAGGTAATTCGATGTAAAATTTTCTTGCCTTGCTTGTAAGTTTTCTAGTGTAAATCTTTTCAATTTCGAATTCATCATTTCTGCAACATCCACGCATTTCGCAAATTATTGCCTCAATGTCATCCAGTTTTCCCCCATCTTTTTCTGCCTTTTTTATATCGGTCTCATACGCCCCTTTCAGTTTCCTGAGTTTTTTATTATGTTTGTAAAGGTGTAGTCTGTCCTTAATTGAGAGCATCACTTTCCGTTTATGTGTATATATTCATTTTTTAGATTTTTGGGAAGCTCAGCATGGAGCTCAATTTCGGCCTACTCCGTTGGTAAAGCGACGGTATAACGCCCAGCCTTCAGCGGAGGCGGCGCCGCGATAGTGCCGACGTCCGCTGAAGGCATTGTTAGAGGCCTGATACTGAACCATCCCGGCCTATCAAAATAATTTTAATTCCACATCGTTTTATCAAAGGTGCTTCGCGCCAGCGCAATGCCAGCTCACGAAACTTTGGTGACAGCGGTACAGAAACAGCTAAGATATCGTTTTCTGATACTTCGCTTACAGTTAAAAGTTGCCCCAAAGCCTCACGCACCAGACGAAGTTCTTGTCCACTCTTACTCTTTATTAATGGTCCTTTTTTCGACTCCACTCGGAGTGTTTGGCCTGTAGTTAACGCAGCAACAACGTCACCCAACCCAGGTATTGAATGGACAACTATGTCGTTGAACCCAGATTTTGTATAGCGCCCTCTCCATTCTCTTTCATCAGTAAGCGACCAGCCTAAATCATTCATGTAACGAGAAAGAGGGAACACCTCTTTTTCTTTGATTTTAACCTGCGCACCATCAATGCCAACTTGTACTGGGCCAGTTGATTTCGTTTGATCAGATAGAAACTCAGCCAATCTAAGACTGACTTCTGCCTCAGACATTTTTGATTCATCGAGATATTCCATTCTGCCTCTCACTTGAGTTGAGGAGCGGCGCGTCTATTTGCGCCGTCTCTCTCAACGATTTGTTATGCCTTCATTTCCATACTACTGCTTCACCGTTAAGGAAATAGAGATCTTGTAGATAATCAATGCTAAATTTGCGTTCATAACTAATATTGATTATCGCATCAGCCCCTAATTCTCTCGCCTGGTTTCTTAATTCATTCATTCCTTTCTCTAAGACCCATGCCCGCGAGGTCACTCTACCAATTTCCATTGTTTCGCGCTCTGGAGATTTACCGGTCAGATAAATCTCCATAACAGCATCTTTAGCCTTAGGCGTATAATTTCTGCTTGATGTTCTTACGAACTCACCATCTGCTATTGATGAAGCGCAGCTGATTAGCAAAATTGAAGTAAAGGTGATAATTGCTGAGAGCGCTATTTTACGCATTGTTCATGTTCCCTGTATGGGCATAATTGATTATTAGCTACATTTGCCCTTGATTCACCATCAAAAAAATAAAAAACCTCGTTGACCCTGTAAAATCAGGGTGATAGAGTCATTTTACCAAACAAAAACTATCATCAACGAGGTGTAATTATTATGACACAAGGGATTCTTCCTTTCAAGTATGAAA
>CBDAFK010000192.1:0-8375 GCA_965195235.1 uncultured Desulfobacterales bacterium
TTCCCATCCCTTTTCTGAGATAAAGTTTTTTCAGACAATACAAAAATGTCATCAATAGCATCACCAGCCTTGATTGCATTTATAAACTGTTTTTTCATAGCAAAACACCATATTTAAATTGTAATAATTTAGGAATTCGCTCCTGCCGCGACAGGCGCGAGCACGGCGGGTCGCTTAATTGCGAATTTAGGAATTTAGGAATTTAGGAATTTAGGAATTAAAGGTATTCTATTGATTTTAATCCCTCAATTCCTCAATTCCTCAATTCCTCTATTTTTTTCTTTCAATAATGTAGTTGGCAATAGCGCGAAGCGGATCAGACCTGTTGTCAAAACCATCTAATGACTGCAATGCAGTGCCTGTAAGTTTTTCAGCAAATTCTCTGGATTTATTTATTCCTATAATAGAAGGGTAGGTGCCTTTTTTACGGTTTTTATCAGTACCCACAGCCTTTCCCATTACCTCTGGATCACCTTCGACATTAAGGATATCGTCTGTGACCTGAAAGGCAAGGCCGATATTTTTTGCATAAATCCCGAGCTGTTTTATCTGCTTAATACTACCGTTTCCGATAATGGCACCGCAATATATTGATGCTTCAATAATAGCCCCTGTCTTTAAGGAATGCATTTCTTCAAGTTCATTCAAGGTCAGCGTAACCCCTTCAGAGGCAATATCCCTCATCTGCCCTTCAATCATTCCCTGATACCCGGCTGCACGTGAAATCGCATGAACAACGCTCAGCCATTTTGAGGCATAAATTTCATTTTTTAACTCGATTGACGAAAGTATCTGAAATGCCAATGTAAGGAGAGCATCGCCTGCAAGAATTGCGGTAGCCTCATCAAATGCAACATGGCAGGTTGGCTTGCCCCTTCTAAAATCATCGTTATCAATAGCAGGAAGATCGTCGTGGATTAACGAATAGGTGTGGATCATCTCAATGGCACAGGCGGCTGGCAAAACCTCATCTGCTTTCCCATTGACAGCTTCGGCGGCCGCAATGCACAAAACAGGCCTGATACGCTTCCCACCCGCCATAAGAGAATATTTCATGGCAGATACAATCCTGCTCGAACTTAACATATCTCGTAGTATATCATTAAGTGCGTTGTTTATATAGTTACTTTTCGAAACAAGATATGAACTTAGGTCAAACATAACATCAGGCTTTTCAAATTCCTCCCTTTATAAAGATGAACGTCCAACATCGAACATTGAACGTCGAACGTCGAATAATGATGTCGCTCCGCTCTTCAAATTATTCCAACATCGAATGAAAAAACAAACACACAATGAGAACCAAAGGTTCAGGGGTTCATAGTTGCTGTTTTTCCGACCTCTGACATCTGACCTCTGATCTCCGACCTCTGTTTCTTCATCTTTTCCCATTCAACGTTCAATGTTGGACGTTCGATGTTCGATGTTCATTTTTTTAGAGCTTATGGTTCGGATTGATGACCTTTTTCCTCTAATTGCCCCTTTTCTTCAAGAGGAACCTTTTCTTCGTCGGAAGGGGATTCAACTTCTTGTTCAGCAGGCTCTTTTTCTTCGCTGACAGGGGATTCAACTTCCATGATTTTTTGTTTAACAATATCGAGTTCATTTATGAGCTGATCGATTTTTGTCTGCAATTGCTCCTTTTCTTTAACAAGATCTTGATTGCAGCAAAATAACGAATCGATTTTTGTCTGCAATTCTTCCTTTTTTTTGGCAAGATCTTGATTTTTGCCAAGCAATGAATCGATTTTTGTCTGCAATTGTCCTTTTTCTTTTGAAAGCTTTTGATTTTCGCCAAGTAACGACTGGATCCGGGCTTTTTCCTTCTCAAGAGATGCTATCCTGGTCTGAAGGCTTTTGGATTGAGCGTCAGACCGGCCTTGGGCATCCTTCACATCCTTATTTATGACCGCGACCTCACTCTTTAACCCTTTTATCTGTTTGATAAAGCCTCGATTATCTTTTTCTATGCTGGCTATATAATCAATTGTTTTTGAAAGATATTCTTTATAATCAGGCTTTTGTTTTCTATCCACGCCCCATAAATAATATCCCAGAGCAAACCCAGTGCCAAATAACATGATTACGACAATAAGATATGCGATTAATTTTTTTCTTTCCTTTGTCATAGCAGCTCCTTAATACACTTATTCTTAAAATGGTTACGTATGATGGTGCATGAAATAAGTTTGAAGTGCCTAACTTGATTGTATACGAATTTTCTTTTTTGAAATAACAAATAACAAATATCAAATAAATTACAATGACCAAAATTCAAAATTCCAAACATATTTTGGTCATTGAATATTGAAATTTGCCTGCCTGTGCGTGTTCGCACGCAGACAGGGGATTTATTTGTAATTTGATGCTTGAAATTCACGCGGCGCAAGCGCCTGCGCTGCGCGTGGGATTTTATAAGTTTTAACTTCAGCTCACTTGTAATTTAGTGCTTAACACTTTTTTGCAAGGGTCTCGCAACATTTGTTTTATGACAGGACTTGATTGTGGCAAAAATAAAAGCAGATGATAAAAAGCTTACCGTAATAACCACCCACATTAATGCCGATTTTGATGCATTGGCATCCATGCTTGCCGCTCAGAAGCTATACCCCGGTTCTATTATTGTTTTCCCGGGCTCATATGAAAAAAGCCTGAGGAATTTCTTCATAAAGTCAATGGTATATCTCTTTAATATGGCTAATATAAAGGATATTGACTTTTCAAATATCAAAAAACTTGTTCTTGTCGATACAAAGCAGCCAGGCCGAATCGGAAAATTTGCATCTATTTTGAAAAGGTCCGATTTAGAGATAGATATTTATGATCATCATCCAGCCATGGAAAATGATATCAAAGGAAATTACGAGGTTAATCGCGTAATAGGAGCAACCGTTTCCATCCTCACCGAAATCATCAAGAAAAAGGGGATCGACCTATCCCCTGATGAAGCAACTATATTGAGTCTCGGTATATATGAAGATACAGGTTCTTTTACCTTTTCTTCTACCACGGAAATGGATTTTATTGCAGCCGCGTTTTTAATTTCAAAGGGAGCAGATCTAAATATTGTATCGAATCTGATTTCGAGAGAGATAAGCGCCGAACAGGTCGGGCTGTTAAACGATATGATTCAGGCGGCAATGCACTACAATATCAACGGAATCGAAGTTGTAGTGACATGTGTAACTACCGATAATTATTTGCCCGATTTTGCCTTTCTTGTGCACAAAATAGTCAAGATGGAAAATATCAGCGCAATATTTGCCCTGGCGCTCATGGGAAACAAGATTTACATTGTTGCGCGAAGTAAAATACCTGAAGTCAATGTGGGGACTATACTCACCCACTTTGGAGGAGGAGGGCATTCTTTTGCGGCTTCCGCTACAATCAAGAACAAGACTCTGGCGCAAACCGCACAAGAATTAATTGAAAACCTTTATAAAAGCATCAGGCCGAAAAAATGGATAAAGGATCTTATGTCTTCTCCTCCGATTACAATAAAATCGGATGTCTCTTGCAGGGATGCTAACAATTTCCTGACACGTTACAATGTAAATGCTCTTTTAGTCACGGATAAAGCTGAAGATGATGGGAGTAGAAAAAGGCTTGTCGGTTTTATAACACGCCAGGTAATTGAGAAAGCCCTTTACCATAAGCTGGATTATGTCGAGGTAAAGGAATATATGACTACAGAACTGTCAATTGTCGGATCAGATGCCGATCTTCCGGAAATTCAGGAAAAAATAATCGGGAACAGGCAGCGCATTCTGCCTGTTGTTGATGACGGTGTTATAAAAGGTGTTATTACACGCACCGATCTATTAAATGTCCTTGTTCGGCAGACACAAGACTCAACTCCAGACTTATTAGACCGGCGAACTGAGATAGTTCACGCCAGAACAAGAAATGTTATAAGATTTATGAATGAACGTATTCCTGAGCGTTTAATGAATATATTGAAAACAGCAGGCGAAGTGGCTACTGAAATCGGTTACAGCGCTTATGTTGTAGGAGGATTTGTTCGTGATCTGTTTTTGTATAGGGCAAATGAGGACATAGATATTGTCATAGAAGGTGATGGCATAGCCTTTGCGAAAAAATATGCTGAAAAATGCAATGCGCGTATTCATGCGCATGAAAAATTCGGCACAGCGGTTATAATCTTTTCTGATGGTTTTAAAATTGATGTGGCTTCCGCGAGAATGGAATATTACAAATTTCCTGCTGCACTTCCTACAGTTGAAATGAGTTCAATAAAACTGGATATGTTTCGAAGAGACTTTACCGTCAATACTCTGGCGATTCATCTTAACCATGACAGATTCGGCAGGTTAATAGACTTTTTTGCAGCGCAAAAAGATATTAAGGAAAAAACTATCAGGGCTTTGCACAACCTGAGTTTTGTTGAGGATCCGACACGGGCCTTTCGCGCAATAAGATTCGAACAGCGTTTTGGTTTCACAATAGGGAAACTAACTTCAGGGCTGATTAAAAATGCAGTAAAAATGGATTTTTTCAAGCGCCTCAGCGGACGGAGGGTATTTAATGAGCTGCGTCAGATTCTTGAAGAAGAAAACCCGGTGCCCGCGGTTAAAAGGCTTTGTGATTATAAACTAGTTAAGGCGATTCATCCTTCAATAGAAATTAATGAAGAGGTTATTTCATTATTAAATTCCGTTAAAAAGGTATTATCATGGCATGATTTGCTTTTTTTGGAAGAATTATATATGAAGTGGACCGTTTATTTCCTGGTGCTTGTTCGGCATTGCGACGATAAAACATCGGATGAAATCTGCACGCGGTTTGAACTTTCACCGCGGCACAAAACAATTGTCTGCAAAGAACGTTTCATGGCTGACAAATCCCTTCTTGCGCTGGAACGAACCAGATCGGTTAAAGACAGTTTTCTTTACAAGCAACTTTACGGTTTTAGGTCAGAGCTGATCTTATATATGATGGCTGTAACAAAGCAGAAGAGGATAAAAAAATCCATATCTCAATACTTTACAAAGCTAAGATATGTTACTACATCTATCACAGGCAAGGAGTTGATAAAGATGGGTTTAAAGCCAGGGCCTATATACAGGGAAATTCTGGATGCGGTTTTATATGCAAAATTAGACGGCAAACTAAAAACAGCAAACGACGAACTTATATTTGCACGCAATTATGTTTCAAAATTTTGATTTAAATCAACTAATTATTAAGATAGCGACGCTCCTTTTCGCAGTGACCATCCATGAGGTGGCTCACGGTTATGTTGCATACAGGATGGGAGACAATACAGCCTTGTTAGCTGGAAGGCTTACCTTAAACCCGATAAAACATCTTGATTTTGTTGGCTCCTTTCTCATGCCGGCAATATTGGCGCTGTCTCCTGCGCCGTTTATATTTGGTTATGCAAAGCCGGTTCCTGTTAATTTTGCAAGGCTTCGTGATTATCGCAGGGGAACAATTTATGTCGCATCTGCCGGAGTATTGGCAAATTTGGTTTTAGCGATTATCTGCGGAGTCCTGTTTCGAATCCTGCTCAACCTTGAGCTGTTTCAATATAATGATTTCTTCAGGCCTTTCATAACAGAGCTCTTTCTTCTGTTAGGCTACAGCGTGATGATCAATATTGTTCTGGCGGTTTTTAACATGCTGCCGGTTCCGCCTCTGGACGGAAGTCGGGTGCTTGCCATGTTTCTGCCGATGCGTTTAAGGCGGCAGTTTGCGCGTCTTGAAAGTTTCGGCATTATAATAATAATGTTTTTGCTTATTTCTAATTCACTAAGAAGCTTATTTGCCTTTATCCCCCAATTAATGAATTTATTGCTTGGAAGCGATGGGTTGCATCTGTTTCTGGTACTGATAGGAGCTTTTAAATGAACAGAAAAAAACGAATTTTAAGCGGAATGCGTCCTACAGGACTGCTTCATCTCGGCAATCTGCACGGCGCTCTTGAAAACTGGATCGAAATGCAAAAGCAATATGAATGCTTTTTCTTCATTGCGGACTGGCATGCCTTAACCAGCGATTATGCAGATACAAGTTTAATGTCAGAATATGTCCAAAATATGATGATAGACTGGCTGAGCGTCGGCCTTTCACCTAACAAAAGCACATTCTTTGTTCAATCTCATATTAAGGAACATGCGGAACTATTTCTTATCCTTTCAATGATAACACCTGTTCCGTGGCTTGAACGAAATCCAACCTATAAGGAACAGATTGCCCAGATTAGTGACAAGGATCTTTCCACTCTTGGGTTTTTAGGCTACCCTGTCCTCCAGGCTGCGGATATCATTATGTATAAGGCAGACGGCGTGCCTGTAGGGATTGACCAGGTTCCACATGTAGAAATTACACGGGAGATTGCCCGGCGATTCAACCACTTCTATGGAAAAATATTTCCCGAACCCAAATCAATTTTAACCAAAACACCTAAAATACTTGGTGCAGATCGCCGCAAAATGAGCAAAAGTTACAATAATGCCATATACTTATCAGACAAGCCGGACATTATAGCTTCCAAGGTCGCCGCTATGATTACCGATCCTCAACGGGCCAGGAAAACCGACGCCGGCAATCCCGATATATGCAATGTTTTTGAATTTCATAAACTATACAGCAACAGCGAAACTGTGAATAAAATAAAAAATGAATGCCGATCAGCGCAAATAGGGTGTGTTGAATGCAAAAAGATAATGGCCCAAAATCTCATAAAAGCCCTTGAACCTATCAGAGATAAAAGAAAATACTATGAGGCCCGGCCTGAACTCGTTGATGCGATTATAGCAGATGGATGCAACAAGGCACGGAATATAGCGCAACAAACCATGAAAGAGGTCCGGTCTGCGATGAAAATATCTGAATAAATCGTAACTACTCAGGTTCACGGTTCACGGTTCAAGGTTCAAGGTTAGAGAATGATGAAAATCGAACGTTTTGAAAATATCTGAATAAATTGAGGGATTGAGGGATTGCGAATTGAGGGATTGAGGGATTAAAATCAATAGAATACCTTCAATTCCTAAATTCGCAATTCCTAAATTAGTGCCTGTCCGAGAACCCCGGCCACATGATTTGTTGGGTTTCGCTCACTGAAACCATATTCTGGTAATTGCTTGATTTTCGTAGGTTGGGTTGAGGTACGAAACCCAACGTAACTGATTACGCTCAACCCAACCTACCAAAAACCGGATTTTTCGGACAGGCACTAAATTATGAATTATGAATTTTAAGAGAATTAATTGTGCCAGACGAAATCTATAAAGTACAACTTGATGGTGTTTTTGAAGGTCCGATGGACCTTTTAATTTACCTTATAAAAAAAAATGAGGTGGATGTTTATGATATTCCAATAGCCTTAATAACCGACCAGTATTTGAAATACCTGGAATGGATGAAGTCGATGAACATAGATTTTGCCGGAGACTTTCTTGTTATGGCAGCCACCTTGACCCATATAAAGTCGAGGATGCTTTTGCCTGTTCATGAGGATGAAGACTCTGAGGAGGATCCTCGCTTGGAGCTTACAAAACCCCTGCTGGAATACCTGCAGGTAAAGTCGGCTGCCGAACATCTAAGCGCAAGGAGTATTCTGGGCGAAGATACTTTTATCAGAACTATTGATAAAGAAGATTATTCAACAGCCGGTGAAGATGAAATTATTAATGTCGGCCTGTTTGAACTTATCGATGCATTTAAAAAAATACTTGAAAATATTTCCGACGATCAACGGCTGGATTTAACTGTAGATAGAATCTCTGTAAAAGACAGAATTACTCAGATAGTAGATTTACTTGAAAATCAAGCATCAATAACCTTTGGCGAGCTGTTTTCTTCAGATGTCAACAAGGGTGAGATTATATTAACCTTTCTTGCAATCCTTGAAATGGTTAAGCTCAGCCTTGTTCGTATTGTTCAGCATGTTCATACAGGCATTATCAGAATTTTTTATTTGTGATGGAAAATATTAAAAGCATTATCGAAGCACTGCTGTTTGTTTCCAGCTCTTCACTTACAATAGACCGGATTAAGAGTGTGCTTGCCTTAAATAGTACAAGGGAAATACAGGATGCTCTTTCGGCTCTTTCAGATGAATATGAAGCCCGCAAAGGCGGATTTTATTTGCACGCAGTTGCGGGTGGTTATCAGATTCGCACAAGACCCGAATATACAAAATGGATCAAACGTTTAATCAGGACAAAACCGGTTCGTATAAGCAAAGCCGCCATGGAGACGCTTGCAATTGTTGCCTATAAACAGCCGATTGTAAGAAGTGATATCGAACATATAAGGGGTGTTGATTGCGGGGGGATTCTTCGCACGCTGCTTGAACGCAAGTTCATACGGATTTTAGGACGCAAGGAAATTCCTGGCCGCCCCTT
>CBDAFK010000193.1:0-11063 GCA_965195235.1 uncultured Desulfobacterales bacterium
GGTCACGGAATATCTATCTAAATTATTTTAATGCCGGTTGTAACAATTTCATTTACAAATGGATTATCCTTGTAATTGATATAATCATCTTCATCAAACGCAACCGGCTGAATATCAAAGTCATAGCTTAAGGTGCGATCCAATAAAAAAGCTATAGCTTCAGCTCTCTCCAGTTTAGCAAAATCATCTGAAAAAACAGCAACATCAATATCGCTGTCACTTTTCCAGTTACCTTTGGCATAGGAACCAAACAAAATTGCAGATTTTACCTTTATCTCTTTTGACAGATTTTTAATGTAGTCTGATAAAACAAAGTTTACTTCAACAGGGATTTTATCCATTTGTAACTCTCCTCTGTTTTACTAAGATACTCTTCAGCTTTATGTTTGTTAAGAGAAGTCGACAACTTTTTCTTATATTCAGGATAACGGTTTTCAATATAATGAGCTGATAATATATTGAAAAATTTTAATGTATCGTCGGGCACAGCAATTTTTAGCTTTTTGAATATAAAGGCCAGATTATGGCTTCTTGGAGGCTCTTTATCATACTGATCAATATACAGAGCTTTAATAATTTTTTCTATTGCTTGCTGACACATAAAAACTACGTAAAGATATCTTTTGGAAAAAAGCATTACCCTTGCTGTTTCCAAGTCATAATCGGAAATATCGAGCCAGTATTGAATCTTTTCCTGTTTGTCCATAGAATCTCCCTTATTGTTTATCTGTTACCACTAAAAAAGGGGTAAGGTCTGCCTTTGACCCTTAATGATATTATCTTGGTTGAATGTAGTTTTTTCCTGTATCATTTCTTTCTTCTACTTCCCTTTGTCCTTTTGCCATAGGCAGCCTTCTTTTCCTTTACCACAAACCCAATCTTTTTGCGTGGCTTTTCAGGCGGTGTCATGAGTTGGCGAATAGCTTCAAAGACGATCTTAAACTGTTTATCATATTTCTTTTCCATTTGTTTCAGCTTACGGGAAAGCTCCACGTTAGAAGCCAGCATTTCGCGGAGTTGCACGAAGGCACGCATTATGGCTATGTTGACTTCTATTGCCCTCTCACTTCTTAAAACGCTTGAAAGCATGGCTACACCTTGCTCGGCGAAAGCCATAGGTTTATATCTCAAACCCATCTTGTCCCTATTGGAGGTCACAAATTGTGACCTCCAATTTTCAAATTCTTCTTTCGTTAACTCAAACATAAAATCATCAGGAAAACGTTTTATGCTTCTCCGTACTGCTTGCTTCAAAACCTTTGTTTCTACGCCATAAAGTTCTGCAAGATCCCGATCTAACATAACTTTTTGCCCTCGTATTAAAAAAATAGCCCGTTCAATCCGCTCAATAGAAATCTTGATCATTTTTTCATCCATAATAAATAACCTTGTCTATTCTGTTATCCTTTAAACCTGTCTGCGTTCATCTGTGCCTGCCCCGTAGATCGGGATGATCGTACTGGGGTAAATCTGTAGCTGAATAGTTACTTAAAAATTATACATACTTAATATGAAAGCAATTTCCATACCATCTTATAAATATTTTTCCACTATGTTTATTGATCAACCGGTCAAAGCCGATGAAATTTTAAAAAATTATAAAATAATCCTAAAGTTATAAAAAATTTATCCGATAAAGTATTTAAAAGCAGAAAACTATGGTCTTGAAAGGAGGCGAGAATAAAAAAAAGACCGGAAATATAAACCAACTTTTTTTGGCAAGAAAGCCAAAAATAAAAAACCTAGAAAAGGAGATTATATCATGGCAAACATTACTTTAACCGCTGGAATGCGTTCTAATCTTTCAAGAATGCAGTCCACGCAAAAACTTATGGACCTGACCCAAAGACGTCTGGGTTCCGGCTTGAGGATCGAAAGCGCTCTGGATGATCCGATCAATTTTTTCACGGCCCAGGAGCACAGACAGCGTGCAGGAGACCTTGCATCTCGTAAAGACGCTATGTCAGAGGCCATTCAAACCGTGCAGGCTGCCAACGATGGAATAGAAGGCCTCACAGAACTGCTTGCCCAGGCAAAATCACTTGCCCAGTCAGCGAAATCCGCCACATCTACAAATGCCCTTACTTATGCTTCGCAGTATAATGAGCTGGCTTCGCAGATTACAACGCTTGCCGAGGATTCTGGGTACAAAGGCATCAACCTGCTAAACGGCACCAGCCAGACACTGGAAGTTGAGTTTAACGCAGACGGCACCAACTCGATTACCCTTACAGGATTTGGAGGAACAGCAGGCGGTCTTACCGTTTCCGACACCAGCTCAAGCTGGACAAGCTCAGCAACAGAAACATGCACAACCGCAATCGATAGTGCCTTAACGGCCATTGAAAATGCGACAAATACTCTCAGGACAAATTCTAAAGTTCTGGCCTCTAAATTAAACATTATCACCACAAGGGATACTTTTGCAGACAACCTTATTGATACACTGCAGGACGGCGCGGACAAACTGACCCTTGCCGACATGAATGAAGAAGGAGCAAATATGTTGATGCTCCAGACACGTCAGTCCCTTGGCACTACCTCGCTGAGTCTTGCTTCTCAGGCAGCGCAGTCAATCCTGAGACTGTTTTGATGATAAACCCTTAACAAAGGAGGGGGAACCGATCCCCCTCCGGTATAATTTCACTGAAAAAGCTGGATCGGAATTTTATAATGGCTTTGAAGATTACTTTAAGACCTAACGAAAGGATGATTATTAGTGGGGCCGTTGTAACCAACGGCTCCGCTAAATGCAGCCTGGCCATTGAAAATAATGTCCCGCTTCTACGTGAAAAAGAAATACTCAAAGAGGATGAAGCCGATTCCCCGGGTCGCCGGATTTATTTTATTGTTCAGTTTATGTATATTGATGAAGAAAATCTGGCGACCTATCACAATGCCTACTGGAAACTGGTTGATGAATTTCTATTGGCGGCCCCCAGCGCATTGGGCCTGATTGACCTTATCAGCGAGCATATTTTAGCCGGCAGATACTACCAGGCGCTAAAGCTCACAAAAAAACTGATATATTATGAGCAGGAGGTTCTTAAAAAGTGTATTCCAAATCAGTAAAAGCCTATCAGTCCGTTGAAAGGGCCACTATTTCCGGGCGCGAAACTGAAGCGCGGGTTCTCACCGAGGCGGCGCTCAAACTCAAAGACTGCCAGAATAACTGGGGATCTGAAGACAGGAAGATAAAACTGGATGCCGCTCTCAGATACAACCAGCGCATCTGGAGCATTCTCCAGGGAGAACTGGAAAAAGATGACAACCCGCTGCCGATACACTTAAAGCAGGATATACTCAAATTGAGCGCATTCATGGACAGGCGCATATTCGAAACACTGGCTTATCCTGCGCCTGATAAACTGACCGCTATTATAAACATCAACCAGAATCTTGCCGCAGGTCTCAGAGATCAGAGATCAGAGATCAGAAGTCAGAAGTCAGAAGTCAGAGAGCAGAGAGCAGAGGACAGAGGGCAGAGGACAGTTTGTAGGGTGGATTAAGCGAAGCGAATCCACCAAAGCTAAGCGAAGCGAATCCACCAAAACGAAATACATGATAGAAAACAGGTAATTCCAAAATTGCAAATTATGCCAGTGCTGAGTATAAGTTTTAATTCAGAATTTAACATTTAACATTTAAAATTGAAGCGTAGCGACTTTAAATATGAAACTACATGAACTTACAATACATGAAGCCTCCGGTCTTTTAAAGGCAAGGGAAATATCATCGCAGGAGCTGATCAGGGCTGTTCTGGAGCGGATCGAATCTGTTGAAAACAAGGTAGGCGCCTATATTACAATTGCCGCTGAAACAGCTATAAAGCAGGCAGAGCTTGCAGATAAAGAGATATCCAGGGGCAATATTTCGCCGCTGACAGGGATTCCTCTTTCTGTAAAGGATCTTATCTGCACAAAGGGGATGCGCACAACCTGCGCATCAAGGATACTTGATAATTTTATGCCCCAGTATGATGCCTTTGTCATAAAAAAGCTTAAAGAGGCCGGGGCTGTAATCGTAGGAAAAACAAACATGGATGAATTTGCCATGGGATCATCCACGGAGAATTCAGGTGTGAAAATAACCCGGAATCCGTGGGACTTAACATGTATTCCCGGAGGATCAAGCGGTGGATCAGCCGCGGCGGTCGCAGCCGATATGTGCCTTGGCTCCCTTGGCTCTGATACCGGAGGATCAATACGCCAGCCAGCCTCTCATTGCGGAGTTGTCGGGATGAAACCCACGTATGGAAGGGTTTCGCGATTCGGTCTTGTTGCATTTGCATCCTCCCTTGATCAGATAGGTCCGCTTGCAAAGGATGTTTTGGATTGCGCCCTGCTTATGAATGCCATTGCAGGTTACGATCCAGCAGACTCCACATCGGTGCCTGAAGATGTGCCGGATTATACATCCTTTTCAAACAAGGGCTTAAGGGGGATGACTATCGGCATTCCAAAGGAATATAATGCAGCCCAGGGGCTCGATCCAGAGGTTTTGACTGCAATTAAAAATGCCGTCAAAGTGATTGAGGATTTGGGAGCAAAATGCATTGAAGTCACATTGCCTCACACAAAATATGCTGTGGCAGCCTATTATGTCATAGCCCCTTCAGAGGCCAGCTCAAACCTTGCAAGGTACGACGGCGTAAAGTACGGGTTTAGAGATAAAGAGAAAAAGAGCTTGATCGATATGTACAGATCCACAAGAACAAAAGGGTTTGGCGCAGAGGTTCAGAGACGCATCATACTTGGCACATACTCCCTTTCATCCGGATATTATGATGCATATTACAAAAAGGCTTCCCAGGTGCGGACATTGATTATGGAGGATTTTAAAAATGTCTTTAAATCATGCGACCTGATCCTGTCCCCTGTGGCGCCGACTCCTGCTTTCAAAATAGGGGAAAAGATTGATGATCCTCTTACAATGTATTTATCCGACATATTTACCATTTCCGCCAATCTTGCCGGAATACCCGGGATATCGGTTCCCTGCGGTTTTTCATCCACAGGCCTTCCGATTGGGCTTCATTTAATGGGCAGGCATTTTGAAGAGAAAAAGTTTTTCACGGTTGCCTATAATTTTGAGCAGGCCACAGATTTTCATAAGAAAAAGCCGGAAATATAAAAGCATATTACACCACGAAGAATACGAAGGAATAGATAAATAAAAAAAAATGAAAAAACTATCACGTCTCTTTTCAAGGCGTACGCCGCAAAGCACGAAGGTACGAAAACACGAAAAAGAATATTTTAAGTGGTAAGTTTGTAACTTCTCAATAAATGCGGGCAAATCATATGTTGCGACTATCCACTGGATAGCGCTAAAGCTTCACTACGTGCCCGGCCTTCGCCGGAATGACAGGTGCTTACACCCAATCGTCATTCCGGCCCTGCATCAAGTGTGGGATAAGCTTTTTTTGTTTCGTGCTTTCGTCATTTCGTGCTTTCGTGATTAAAGCTTTCTGTTGTAAAATCCATAACAAAAGGAACAGACTATGAGTATTCAACCAAAAGGGGAAGATTTGAGAAAAGCGGTAAAGTGGGTTTCAGAAAAACGGAAGCATGAGCATGTAAAGGATTTAAAGCAGCTTGTAGATGACGCCTGCCTGAAATTCAACCTTTCTCCCAAAGATGCGGAATTTTTATCCAGATTTGTTACTGAAAATTGAATATGTTTGATAACCTCGTAAAAAGTCAGATTTCCCCTCCCCTGGCGGGAGGGGAAAAAGGGGAGGGGGATTTTGAACTTTTTACGACGCCATCGATATTCATTGACATTGCCTGTTTTTCTCTCTATATAATTAAGATTTGAGAGTTCAAAGATCTCCTAACATACTGAAATAATTAAACCATAAATCATTCCCCCCTTTTTTTAATCCCCCCTCAAGGGGGAATTTAAAGGCTTTTTCAGAGAACTTTAGACTTTGAAGATCAAAAATCAATAAGGAAGTACTCTTTTCAGTAATCATACCTGTATTTGAGAGATTGCAGTTACCCATAAACAACAATATTAAGAGAAAAAGGAGGTTGGTTATGCACAGAAAAGCGTCAATTATTGTTTTATCATTATTTTTGATAGTCGCATTTTCAACATACAGCCTTGCAGCCAAGGTGCCTGCTCCTGAAAAAGGGGGAGAGGGATTTAAGGCGGTAAGCCTGAAGGAAGCAAAAAAGCTGGTTCACGAGGGCGCTGTGGTTATTGCATGCCACAGCCACACGAACGATTACTTGAAAGGTCACATTCGGGGCGCAATACACATAACTGTGATGGTGCCAAAGGATCACAAAGTCATAGATTTCCCGCTTAACGAAGTTGATTTTGACCTCGCGTTGCTTCCAAAGGACAAGAACACTCCAATCATAACCTATTGCGCGTCAAGCACCTGATGGAAATCCTATCATGCCGCCAGGCTGGCGGTTACCAATGGATACAAGAATGTTTACTGGATGAGAGATGGTATCAAAGGTTGGGCAAGAGCTTTCCATCCCACGGTATTAGACGGACAGGTGCTTCTCCATCCCCTCATGCGTTCTAGCAATAGCGATTTTGCCAGGTGCCTTATCAGCGAACATGATGCCAGAAAGCTGAAAAGGCACAGATTTGTCGATTTTCGCGATGAAACGAAGTTCAAAAAGCATCACGTCAAGGGCGCCAGGCATGTTGATTACGATGACATGTGGTCGAAGCCTATGATGGAGGAGCTAAACAAGAGAGACAATCTGATAATTATTCATGACGTTCCTGAAGTGGCAGGCGCCATTGCCTTGACCCTTAAAGTCATGGACTACCCACGTGTATATATTCTCAAATAGGTGTTGGGAAAAAATCGCTCGTTATAATGATACAGGTATGATTGCCTAATGAGCGGACGCTTTTTGCGTCCGCTCAAAGGTAATTATTTTGCAAGATCAGGCTGGTAAACTAATTTCTTGTCCATACGATATGACCAGGCAAGCCCTTCGTTGCGCCATCCGCCAAGCTTACGCTGCCCGCAGTAAGCGCTTCCTTTACATTTCACCTTGCCGCCTTCAAAACCGCCCATAACACTAAACACCTTGCCTTCGGCAAATCCTGCCTTAACTGCTTCGTTACATGCGGCGCAGCTCCTCTTTCCGCTTCTGCACATAAAAAGCAGTGTGTCTGTCTTTGGATTAAAGCGGGTAAGAAGATCCTTGCCAAAATTCGGATTAACGTCTTCTCCATACTTCTTTTCTCCAAATTTGCCTGTCCAGAATTTCAAAGGGATGTTAAAGGCTCCTTTGGAATGGCCGATCAATTGGTATTCGGCGCGGGTTCTGGCATCAATTAGAAAGGTGTGGCCCGGATCTTTCTCGATCATTTCAAGGGCCTGCGAGGGTGTGACATCACCCCCGTTATGAGCTTTCTCTACTTTGTATGCAAACCCCGCAAAGGCAAGTCCGCTCAAAATAAAGACCACAGCCAGAGACAGTACAAACACTTTTGTAACCTTTTTCATTTTTCCCCCTCCTTAATTTGAATTGGTTGAACAAAAACAAATCCGAAATTCTCACGCAAAGCCGCAAAGCACGCAAAGAACAACAAAAGTATAGTAGGTTGGTTGGGTTGAGGAACGACACGAAGTGAAGCCTGCGCTCAACCCAACAATAATGATCGCACAGAACCGTGTACTAATTGTGTGAAAGATATTCATCGAAAATCGATATGATGTTGGGTTGCTTCGCTTAACCCAACCTACGATTACTCTGCTCATATAACCTCCTGATTATTGCATTCCATTGAATTGCAATGTATTATATTTGTCCCGCATTGCCAAACAAAAAAAAACCCCAACCGTTTCCGGTCAGGGTTTTTTTGATCGCAATTTAACAGGGTATGTCGAAAAAATGTCGACATAGTATGATGGAAAATGTTATTTTATAAGTAAAAGATGACTTTTTCCTAAAAGGGAGATTGAAAACATGAACATATATGATCGAATCGAGACGAGCCCTGAAGTTATGTTAGGTAAACCTGTTATCAAAGGGACTAGAATTCCGGTAGAATTAATTGTGCGTAAATTAGCAGAAGGAGCGTCTATAGAAGACCTGCTCGATGGATATCCCACCCTTGCCAGGCAAGATGTTCAAGCTGCTTTACTTTATGCCGCAGATATGCTTGGCAACGAAACTATCGTATATCTGAAGACTGGAACTCAAGATTGAGAGAACAAAGAATAAAATTCCTGGCAGATGAGAGCTGTGATTTCACTGTTGTTCGGACGTTGAGATCTGCTGATTATGATGTTATTGCCGTTACGGAATCATTTCCATCGGCACCGGATCTTAAAGTTTTGCGATTTGCAGTTGAGGAAGAACGTATTCTTTTGACAGAGGATAAAGATTTTGGAGAATGGGTTTTCGCTCACGGGGAAGTGATGAGCGGCGTAGTACTAATACGTTTTCCTGCCAACATGCGTTTAGAACTTGGAAAGGCAGTAAGTGTTTTGGTAGCAGAACATGGTTCTAATCTCGCAAAAAGTTTTACAGTTTTAGAACCCGGACGGGCGAGAATTCGTAAGCAAAAATGAGTTACTAATTTACAAATGGACGTCCCCCTGGTATTTCACAGGCCGCATCCGGGTAAAGATGCCCTGCGGTACCAGGTGCGCGCAGCCCGTGATTTTCTCAAAATAACAGGAGTTACGCCATGAAGAACGCAATGACTTACAAAGGTTATGTTGCCCGTGTTGAGTTTGACGCAGAAGACCATATTTTCTTTGGCCGTCTTGCAGGCATTCGCGACATTATCAGCTTTCACGGCGAGACAGTGAATGAACTGGAAGCAGCTTTCAAAAAAGCGGCAAAAGCCTCAACAAATGGATTGCTGACACCCTGGATCAAGTCGTTCATGCTCATTAATCCCATTTAATGTAAAGTAAGTAAACCTGTCATCTTGAGTCCGCCAGTCCGCCAAAGCAAGAGTCAAGAGCAGACCCCAGCTCTTTTGAATTAGTGATGACAATCATTTTAACTCTTCCTCAACCATTTTTTCTGACCACCGGGGTTGAATGCCGTTTGCTTTAGCATGACGCATTAGTTCGTGTTGAGTTGTTCCCGCTAGTTCTGAAGCGCGGCCAAATGACACAAGGCCTTGTTTATATAAATACAACGATTCATGAATCTTTATCTGAGCTAAACCCAACAATAGTAATTCCCCCAGTCTGTCCTTATATTCATCTAATTGAACAAACCTGTCATCAGGTATTTCAACAGTTGCCTTTGCCATTATCTTTCCCCCTTGTTTTTTTAAAGTTCAGGATTTTTTTATATATATAATAATAAATTGAATTTATAAATTAGTCAAATAATTCTAATGGGGTGGGAATGACGAAAAAGATGCGTTTTAGTAAAATTCGGATATTGAATAAGGAATTTCGAATTATGAAGTTTTCAAGCACTTCGACCTGCCTGCAATGCCTGCTTTACGTTGTTCGTGTGGAATACCCTAAAGTGATGGTATGGTGACATTTATCATCTTAACACCAATTGCAATGCATGGCAGGCGGGCATTCTGCCATTCTGCGGTTACTTTTTACTAACAGCCTAACAGCCTTCAGCCTAACGCCTAAAAGAAAAACCCCCAACCGTTTCCAGCCGGGGGTTTTTTGTTTAACTGCTAAAAAACTTAATTGTTTATCAACAAATCCTCCTAGAAGGACAGTTCGAGTTGATGAAACAGAGCGTATGTGTCGTCGAAATTTGCATCAGGAATGGCACTTTGCTCTTTGTAGAAGTCTCCCGCAGAAAGAAATGCTACAACAGCGCTGTATGTCAGGTTGTCGTAAATCTGCCAGTTCAGCGTGAAGTCATATTCTACTCCATAGTCATCTTCTGTTTCGCCAACCGCTAGTTCATCAGCATCTGCCGTGCCGACAACAACGCCTAATTCCAAGTTTTCAAGCGGTGAAAAGGTTGCGCCGCCGTAAATGATCTTGGCGCCATGATTGCCGGTAGCTGAAAGGTTGTTATTTCCACCGAGATTAACAAGTGCATCGACATCGGTTGTTGTCAGGATAAACAGTTTTCCCCAGTCATCTCCCACGCCGGGATATGCGGAAAGTTCATCATCGCCTTTGGCGTCATTATCGCCGCTTACAAATGCATAACCTGCCATTACACTCGCTGGACCGAAGTTATAAGTTGCCTCGAGGTTATAGGCAAGTTGTTTGATGTCTATGTCAGTCGTTGCACCACTATAACCCGCGGTACCAGCCAGGGCAGCAGTATCATACTCTATTTCGCCCCAGTTATACCGAAGCTCACCCTGGACGTCGATCGGGCCAAACTTAGAGACAAAATATGGAATTGCAACATACACGTGTTTAGTTGCATTTGCGATTGTTTTGTCATTGTTAAATGCAAGCAGCAGGCCGGATGTAGTATTTTCCATCTTGTATTTGCCTAAAAGATAGTAGGTCTCGGAATCCTTATCAGCTTCGTCTGGTACAAGTGGTGTAGCAGTTGCGTTATCATTTTCCTCATTTTTCTGGAAAACAGCATACAGGGTCAGGTTGTCAATTTTCTTGACGTACTTGATCCTGTCCTTATCAATCTCGCCGTCCAAAAAGCTTGTTCCCCAGACGCCAGCTATCTGACGGCCGACATAAAATGTGCCGATGGGGGCCTTGATGGTCATGTATGCGCGGTCAAAGTCGATGTTAGCAGCGGCAGTGTCGTCAGTATCGCCCCATACCTTGTCGTCTAATGCATCAAACCTTGTGGTAACAGACAGGATGTCTGAAACTTTAAATACTGTCTGGAGCCTGAAACGCATGTCCATGTAATCATTTGAAGCTGATCTGTCATCCAGATTCCAGTGCGATACGTAAGACCCTCTTACATAATAGGACCCGCTGAAATCTGCATCAACCGCCATGACCGGAGCTGCCAGCACAAATGCAAGGCAGATGGCCAAGCCTATAATTGTAAATTTTTTCATCTGTTTTTCTCCTTAAAGTAAAATTAAAAAAAATTCCTGATAATTTTTAATTCGTTTTAAAAATTCTATTTTCAATAATATCCTACTGGGTCGTC
>CBDAFK010000194.1:0-19220 GCA_965195235.1 uncultured Desulfobacterales bacterium
GACGTGCAGCGCAGGCGCTTGCGCCGCGTGAGGGAGAAATCTTAACAGGCTTGAATTATTAAGATTTCTCGTCGCTCATGCTCCTCGAAATGACAAAATTCAAAGGTCTCCCATTAGCAATTAACAGTTATCAATTGATTATTAATTATTATTATTGGCTTTTTAGGCCTAAATATAAAAATATAAACAAAATAATCAATTGTTAATAACTAACTGTTAATTAAGGATAAAGGCATGTCTCAATACTTGTGGGTAAAGGGCAGACCTATCCACCTGAGTAGTTACAACCCAGGTATTATAAATATAACCTTTGTTCCTTTCCTCAATTCACTCTCCACCCAGACTTTCCCTCCATGTGCCTCGACATAATTCTTGACAATACTCATCCCCAGGCCGGTCCCGGGAATGGCGGAATTGGATGCATCTGCTCTATAAAATTTGTCAAATATTTGCTTTATCTGGTCCGGGCTCATCCCGATACCATGATCAGCCACACTGATTTCGATTGCGAATTTCGAAATCTTCTTTGCCGTCAGGCAAATACTGCCACCTTCAGGAGAATACTTGACCGCATTGCTCAAAAGATTTTCTAAAACCTGCCCGATTTTGTCCTTATCCACCTTCACTTCCACGGGCTCTTTTGGCAGGATAATATCGAATTGCCGTTTGGGGTAGGATGCCTGAAAATATTTAACTGTCTCTTTGATGATCTCGTTAATATTGCAGGGGACTTTGTATAAAGTAAATCCTATGCCTGACTCGATACGTGAAATATCCAGGAGATCGTTGATAATATTTGCCAGGTTAACAGATTGTTTGTTGATGTAAGAAATAAACTCCTTTTGCTGCTTTTCTTTGATATTATCCCTTGTCATGAGAATCTCCGAAAACCCCAGGATGGAGGTAAGAGGGGTTCTCAGTTGATGGGATGCTGTGGAGAGGAACTCGGTCTTCATCTTGTCCACCTCACGTTCAAGGGTCACATCATAGATGATGGATATAATACCGGTTTGATTGCCGGCCTTATCTTTAATCTCGGATGTCCTGGCTCGAATGATCCGGGGGTGTTTTGAGTTCTCTCCGGGCAGTTCAAAATCAAACTGGTAGCCCGGCTCTCTTTTCGTGAGGCTTTTCTTGAACCGCTGCCTGAGTGTCTCATCATGGATGGCAACATCGATGGGCCGGTTAATCACCTCGCTGAAGCGGACACTCAAAAGATCTTCGGCAGCCCGGTTCATTAGGATAATCCTGGTATAGGTATCGGTAACAATCAGGCCGTCGGCAACTGACTTGAGGATGCCGTCTATCTTGTCCCTTGCCTCTTCTGTGTCATAAAGGGCTCGACTGAGTTCTTTGGTTCTTTCTTTCACCATACGCTCAAGGTTCTTCGAATACTCTCTTGTCTTCTCCTCCGACCGCTTGTGCTCGATGATTCTCGATTTTTCTACTTCGATCTTTTTTCGGTGCAGGTTGGCATTCTCTATGGCTATGGCAACATAGCCAGCCAGTGTATACAGGAACTGTAAATCTGTTTGCTTAAAGGGCGCTTCAAATTCTCTTCTGCTAAGATTGACCAATCCAAGCAGGTCCTTCTTTATGACCAGGGGAATCGATAATACAATATCACCGCCCACTTTTTCTACTATCTTTTGGAATAAGATTCTTATTGGCAGTGTTTCCTTCTCAAGTTTCGAAAGGAATATCGCGTCCTTTCTTTCGATTAGCCCCTGGATAATATCTTTGTCTACGTTTATCCTGGTTTTTCTTAAGGTATGCCTTTTCAGACCCTTGACCGCTTCAACGCTCAATTGCTGAGATTTTTCATCAAACAGCATTATAAAGCCTACATCCACCCGCATCAGTTCAACAAATGCATCAATTGATATCTCCACTAATTTCTCCAGGTCAAAAATTGAAGACATCAACTTAGACTGGACAAACATTGCGTAAGATCGAAAACTCAATTCATCCAGCTCATCCATTGAAGGGTAGGTTTCAGTCAAAGCAAGTATCTCCTTTAATTAATCACGTTAAACTACCATATCTGCTGGTGCGAACTTAATAGGCTCTGCCGGCCAGGCAATTTGGTAAAGAGGATAAATACTAAATACGAATATCGAAATCCGAAACAAATCCGAAATTCTAATGTTCAAAAGTCCCAAACATTGTAAGAAGCTTGTTCTCAGGATAGTATTCGCCATGAGAATGTTTTGGTCATTCGGGTTTTGGTCATTTGGTATTGTTTCGAATTTCGTGCTTCGATATTCGAATTTCTAACCGGATTTTGTTGTCATCTCCTTGAGTTTCATATCAATCTTCTCAGTTATAACGTTTAAGGACTTACGGTCGAAGACCAATATAAAGCTCCCTCCTATATCGAGTGTTGGGTCCATAAATTCCGTCTGTATACAGAATATGTAATCCGCATCCTCACCGAATTCGATAGCCAGAGCTTCCAGAATTGCCCCAACCATATCATAGGCCAGCAGGGGCACGGAGGGTATCAACGTTATATTCAAAAAGTCGGCTAACGTGGTTAAAAAGGCCCCTGCCAGGATGTTTCCTACCTCTTTGATGGCTGAACAATCGATTTCCCTCAAAAACTTAGTCTGGCCGGCAGGCCGTTTCATTAATATATCCACCAGGTTAAACGCGCTACGCTTGGAGAATATCAATAACGACTTTCCCTGGGCGTCACCCATAAGGTTCATATATACCACAGCAGCCAGGTTTTCCGGCGGCCCGACCAGTTCCACCACCTCCTTCAGTGAAATCACCTTCACTTCCGGTACGGATATTATGATCTTTCTGCCGGCTAATTGTGAGAGGGCATTGGCAGCATGGCCGGCGCCAATAGTGCCCACCTCTTTTAAAGCATCAATCTGTTCATCACTCAACAAACTAAAATCATCCATAGTATTTCCCCCTTTTTGGATTGTTGATTTTCGATTGTTGATTGAAAAAAATCATAAATCAACAATCATAAATCATCAATCAACTAGCGACGGCACGTCTAATATAAAGGCCACCTTTCCATCTCCCAGGATAGTGGCGCCCGCATAACCCTTAACCCCTTTCAGATAGCCACCCAACGACTTAATAACGATTTCCTGCTGTCCTAACAGAGAATCAACCACCAATCCAGCCAGTTTTCCGACAACTTCCACTATTAGGGTATCGAATTCCGACTTTGACTCTTCTTTTAGATCAAGCCCCATAGTCCTGTCTAATCGTATAAGAGGAACAACTTCCCCTCTCAAGGAAATTAACTCCTGTCCCTTGATTGTTTTTACATCACAGGCCATGACGCTGACTATTTCCTGCACATTGGCCAAGGGAACGATAAAAGTTTCATCCCCCACCATAACCAGCAGGCCCCGTGCTATTGCCATGGTCAGGGGTAATTTCAGGACGGTTTTGGTCCCGGCGCCTTTCTCTGAGTCGATGACCAGCATGCCGCCAAGGGATTCCATGGCTGTCTTTACCACATCCATCCCTACCCCCCTGCCGGAGACATCCGTAGCCTTTTCCTGGGTAGAGAGACCTGGGGCGCATATCAACATCAGTTTCTCTTTATCGTTTAGATTAACGCCTTCTTCCGTTGTTATGATCCCTTTCTTTATGGCTATATCAAGAATCCGGTCCGGATCTATCCCCATTCCGTTATCCGAAATCTCTATGACCACGTGCTCCTTTTCACGACTTGCTGTCAGTTTTATGGAACCGGTCTCAGGCTTTCCTGCGCTCTTTCTTTCCGCAGCAGATTCGATTCCATGGTCAACGGCGTTTCGAAGCAAATGGATCAGTGGATCACTGATCTTATCCAGTATGGTCCGGTCTATCTCAATTTCCGTTCCTTCTACTATAAAATCAATCGTCTTATTCTCTTTCCTGGCCAGATCTCTCACCATTCTTGGAAACCTGTTGAAAATCATATCCACAGGAACGAGCCTCGCCTGCATCACCTGGTCTTGAACATCATTGATCAATAGGTCCAAATGGGCGATGGTCTCTGTTAGTTCAGGTATCTCATGGATCGAGCCGATCCGGATCAATCTGATCTTGTCGATTACCAATTCCCCAACCAGGTTCATCAATTTGTCGAGCCGCCCTATGTCAACACGTATGCTTTGGGCCTTACTCAAGGGTGGAGCTTTTATTACAGGCCGGCTGATGGATGAGATATCCACGCTGTCTATTTCCGCAACGGATTCGACGGCCTTCCTGATATTTTTTTCATTCTCAGTGGTTGCAAAAAAGATCGTAAATAATTGATCAAATTTCTCATCTTCTATGTCTCTGACTTCGGGTGTCGTGTTGACTATTTCGCCGATTTTGCCCAGACTTTTCAGCACCATAAAGGCCCTGATCGATTTAAATACACAGTCATCTTTCAGTTTAACCTTGATCTCAATATTAAATTTCTTTTTTCCCGGGGTATCTTTTTCCGGCTTTACAGCCGCCGGCCCCCCTTCTGCTGTCTCGGGCTTCAAGGGAGGCTCTGCAAAAGATATGGCCTTGAGTCTGTCTATGTGCGGTGTAATCTCTATCTCTTGTTTCTCCTGTTTTGCCACACCCTCTACAAGCCTCTCCAACAGGTCAAAAGTTTGAAATAGTATATCTATAACAGAGAAATCGGGTTTTATATTCTGGCTTCGCAACCTGTCCATGAGGTTTTCCATCTCGTGGGCGAGCGTTGATATTTCTTCATACTCCATGGAGGCCGCGCCACCTTTTATGGTATGGGCATGGCGAAATATCTCATCTATGAGATCCCTTCTGCCAGGATCCTTCTCCAGCTTCAAAAGAGCGCTGTTCATATCCTGAAGGTTCTCTTCCGCCTCAGCAATAAATGCCTTCATGTATTTGGATTCATTACTCATAAATTTCTTTCATTCAACCTATCCCAGTTTCAAATCTCCAGTTTCAAGTTTCAAGCATTTTCTTTATCTCTTCCGCTATTTTATCTAAAGGAACCACCTTATCCACAGCCCCTTCTTCAACCGCCGCTTTCGGCATGCCATAAACCACACAGGTATCCTTATTCTGGGCAATTGTCCTCCCCTTATTCTCCTTTATGGCCTTCATTCCCTTTGCTCCGTCGCTTCCCATACCCGTCAGAATAACTCCTACAGCTCTGTTCCCATAGACTTCTGCTGCTGAAAGCATCATGGCATCAACCGTGGGCCTCAGACCATAGACAGGAGGCTCCTGATTAAGACTTATAAGCCCACCAGCCATATTATTGCCTGTTGTTTCTATCGTTATAGACATGTGATAATCGCCAGGCGCAATCAATGCCTTTCCCTGTTCTATTTTATCACCAGCTTTTGCCTCTTTTACCTTTATCATACACTTCCTGTCCAACCTACCGGCAAACGTTTTCGTAAACCCCTTGGGCATGTGCTGCACAACCAATAATCCTGCGGGAATATCAGGGTCAAGCTGGCAAAATATCTTCTCTAAGGCACGAGGTCCTCCTGTGGATGCTCCAATGGCGACAACTTTTATTTCCGGAATAGTCTTTTCAGATTTTGTCTTTAAATATTTTCTATCAATTTTTTCAGGACGAATGAACTCGAGCTTGCCAAGATCAACTCCGGCAGCCACCTTGACCTTGGCTATTAATTCATCGCCTACTGCTTTTATATTATGTGATACAGGACCCGATGGTTTGGAAACAAAATCTACCGCCCCGTATTCCAATGCACGAAATGTAGCCTCAGTCCCTTTTTTAGTAAAAGCGCTGAGCATAACTACAGGCGTGGGAATCTCGCTCATAATATATCCCAGGGCATGCAAACCATCCAGACCCGGCATTTCAATATCCAGGGTAACCACATCGGGCCTCAGCTCTGTTACTTTCTTAATGCCGTCTTCACCATCCCTGGCTGTGGCCACCACCTCAATCCCCTTATCAGAATTGAGGATGTCTGAAATCATCAGCCTCATCAAGGCGGAATCATCCACCACCAGGACACGAATCTTATTACTCATCATCTTCCCTCGCTACTACCTATCAAGCATCAAGTATCCAGCATTGAGTTTCCAGTTTCCAGTTTCAATTTTCCAGAACCCCGCCCAAGATATTCTCAATCTCCTCAATCACCTTTTCAGGCTTAAAAGGCTTGACCACAAAACCCTTTGCTCCGGCTTCGAGGGCTTCCTTTAGCAGTGCCTGCTGGCCCATAGCACTGACTACAAGTATCTTTGCTTCAGGATCTATTTTCAGGATTTCCTTTATAGACTCGATACCCCCGACTTCCGGCATAACAATATCCATGGTTACCAGATCCGGTTTCAACTCTTTATATTGTCTGAGAGCCTCTTCGCCATCTCCGGCCTCTCCAGCAATTTCAAAACCCTTTTCCTCAAGGATGTCAGTCAACATCATCCTCATAAAGGCTGCATCGTCCACGATCAAGATTTTTACGCTCATAATCTCTCCTCATATTTCTTTGTTGCCATGTAAAACGCTCTTTATCCTTACTACCCCTGTTTCAAGAATGAATTTCACGGAACGACCATGATTTCCTCCTGTATCCTCTGCTACGAGCCTGATTTTTCTTTTCTTTAATTCATTCTTTACCGCAACAACATTTCGAGACCCGATATGCACCCCGCTGCTTCGATTCACAGTTGGAAACATATTTGCTCCTCCTGTGATCTTGGCTTTTATCCGCCTTCTGACCGCACCGAGGCCGGTCATCTCTCCCAGCATAATCTTCACGGCAGTATTGGCAAACTTGGCCTTGTTCTCTTTTGATTTAGCCAGGCTGATATCCGGCAGCATGATGTGGGCCATGCTTCCTATCCCCATCAATTCATCGTACAGCATGATGGCCACACAGGAACCGACCGACGTTGTAGCCAACACATGAGGGTTCGTGGCTGTTTTCACCTCCGCTATACCGACATTGATTATCTTATCGTCCGCAATCCCCATTTCTCAATCCGCAATCCGCAATCATCAATCATCAATCCAAGGATCAACAATCCCCCATCGTCTCCTTTACATTTTCCATCTTTTCCGGAGAAAGCACCTTGCTAAGGTTCAGGAGGACAAAAAGACGGTCCTCAAGCTTCCCGATCCCTTCAATATATCTGGTATCTATTCTGCTCTCTATCAGGGTGGGGGTAGGATCAATATTCTCCGTAGAGATTCTCAGAACCTCGGGGACAGCATCAACAATCATGCCTACTATGTTATGCTCCACCTCAACCACTACGATGCGGGTTTCCTCACCACGCTCGGATGCAGGGAGGTCAAACTGCCTTGCTAAATCAATAACGGCAATCACCTCCCCACGCAGATTTATTACACCCTCAATAAAAGATGGGGCCTTTGGCATTCGGGTTATGTTGGTCATTTCAATTATCTCTTTCACCTGATCTATCCTGGCTCCAAACTCTTCCCTTCCAAGGCGAAAGATTACTACCTGAATCTCTTTTCCGGCAGATTTATCTTTTAACATCTTTATCTCCTCCCACCTTGAATTGTGCCGTTAATTCAGCCAATTTGATTGCCATATCAGACAGCTCCTGGGCAGAGGAGGCCATCTCTTCCATGGAGGCTGTCTGCTCCTCGGTGGAGGCCGATACCTCCTGAACAGCCGAGGCATTCTCTTCGGCCGTCACTGATATTTCCTCTATAGCCTTCACTATTTTTTCAATACCCTCTACGACCTGCTGACTTGCGCTTGCGACCTGCTGGCTCACGGCGCCTGCTTCCTCCACTCCCTTGATAATCTCTTCAAATACCATAGCGGTCTCTTGGACCACTTCCATCCCCTCGGCTACCTCTTTACTTCCTGAATCTATGGAAGTAGCCGTCTTTTCTGTTTCTGCCTGTATTTCTGTAATCAGGTCGGAAATCTCTTCAGCCGACTTTTTAGAGCCTTCTGCAAGCTTGCGGACCTCCTCGGCCACCACGGCAAATCCCCGGCCTGATTCACCTGCCCTGGCTGCCTCAATGGCTGCATTTAAAGAAAGAAGATTGGTCTGATTGGCAAACTCGGTAATTACCCCAACAATCCGGCCTATCTGCCGGGACCTCTCTTTCAGGTCACGAATAGAACCGACGGAGTCATTGATTATGGAATCTATCTGCTCCATCTTTTCATTAGCCTTTTGGGCGGATTTCCTTCCGGACTGGGCCTTTTGAGTGGCCGCCAGCGATGCGGCTGCGGTGGCCTGTGCAGCAGAGGCGTTTTCTTTAACAGTGGTTGAAATATCCTCAATAATCTTAGAGGTCTTTTCGGTGGCCTCTGCCTGTTTGGTCGAACCGGTGGCAATCTGCTGAACCGTTGAAGAGACCTCTTCGGTAGTCGCATTCATCTCCTGGGCCGAGGAAGATAATTCCTGGGAGGTTGCGGATACCTTCTCCGCTGTATTCTGGGCCTCACCAACGAGACCTCTGAGACTTTCCACCATCTGTTGAAAGGCAGCGGCCAACATGCCCACCTCATCTCCTGTTTTTACCTCCACATCACGGGTCAGATCACCATCGGCAACGGCCTGGGATGCGGATACCAGTTGGCGGAGCGGAATGGTTATCATCCTGGAAATAATAACGCCCAAAGCAGCCCCTGCAATTACGGCAATAATGAGGACTATTAACATGATAGAGGTAGCAGTTGTTTGAGCCGATGCTATGCTTACCCATGCCACATCCTCAATTTCCCGTGCTATCTTTTGAACAGTTTGGCCTTCTTTCCTCATCCGGTCAATCAGCTCATCAATATCCTCATAACTCGCTATCAGATCGTTGAAATCGGCCATATATTGATCAGCCAACCGGTTGATTTTAGGATCACCAGCGGTCGCATCTTTTAGCCGCTCTATAGCATCACTGAATTTTTCTTGATACGATTTTTCACCTGCTCTGAACAGTTTATCCCGATATATCTGGTAGTTCTTCTCCTGCCTTCGGGCTTCAAGCAAGGAGATGATTATTTCGCCGGCATTTTCTCTTCCCTTTGCTGCTTCTTGTACTTCACGTCCGGCAGCTCTCATTTTATTAGTTAATTCTTCGTCGGTCTCGTGGTTTTTTATCACTTTATTAAACAGGCCTTCGTATGTCTTTAGCGCAGCCGTTATTTTATCAAGGTTGGTGATAATAGCTTTGTCTCGGACCTCTTGTTTTACGGCAACAATATGCTCACATAGGTGGATGATATTTTTTTCAATGCTTTCAACATATTTTTGTTCATGCCACAAAAGGTAATTTTTCTCATATATTCTCATCTCCAAAGAGTGATCCGTTATTGTCTCTCCCACCTTGACTATTCTGGACGCTTCTTCTATTTCACTGAAATTTACAAAGGCCACTCCCGCCACTACTACAGCTAAAACAGTAATAGAAGCAAATCCCAAGAACAGTTTTTTTCCAATAGTCCATTTCATTTTTTTCCTCCTTTTTCCCGATCTCTTATACCTTCTGATATACGCGCTCTCTAATACTCACCGGCCGAAATAGCCCTGCCGACTCTCCGGCAAGGCTTTCAGTCTTTCCAAGTATCAGGTATCCGCCTTCATTTAAAGCTTTATAAAATTTATCAAACAGCCTCATCTGCAGGTTCCTTGAAAAGTATATCAACACGTTTCTGCATAATATGATGTCTAAGCGGGCGAGCGGCCTGTCGGAAATCAGATCATGCCGCTTAAATCTAACCGTCTGTTTTATCTCTTCTTTCAGGTTATATTTCAGGTTGCAGTTGAAATACCGCCTCAGTATTTTTTCATCAACCTCAGAAACGGTACCGGCTTCGTACTCCCCCCTTTTAGCTTTTTCCATGACCTTCTCATCGATATCTGTGCCATAAATGGATACAAGATAGTCTCCGATCCTTTCTCCCAGTATTTTATGGAACAAAATAGCCATGGAATACGGTTCTTCTCCGCTGGCACAGGCAGCGCTCCAGACACGGATTATCCTCTTTCCCTCTCTCTTCTTCGATGATATCAATTCCGGGATAACCTTGTCTTCTATTATCCTGTAAGTGCTTTTGTCCCTGAAAAAATTGGTCACATTGATGGTGAGGGTATCAAGAAGCCTGTCGTATTCCGAAGGATCTTTTCTCAGGACAGCCATGTACTCAGAGTAGGTATGGACTCCTGTTGCCCCGAGCCTTACATCGATTCTCCGCTTCAGACATTTATCCCTGTACTGGCCAAGGTCGAGCCCTCTCTCCTTGAATATTCTTTTCTGAAGGGCTATGAATCCCTGGTCACTTGGATTTATGACCTTTGGATTGTTGATTGTTGACCGTTGATTGATCATTATCTATTCCTTGCTCGTTGCTGGTTGCTCGTTACGCATTACTGGTTTGATAGGTTTCATTTTTTAATGTTCATTGTGCTCTATTGGTTTCTGCTTTTTTCAATCGCCAATCAACAATCCAAGGATTGCCAATCAACAATCATCAATCAACAATCATCAATCCAAATCCCCCTTCTCCACCAGCTCAAGGAACACCGGAACAATTTTCGGATCAAGCTGGATGCCGGCAGCCTCTTTGATTATCTCCAAAGCCTTTTCTTTTGGGAAGCCTCTGCGGTACGGCCTGTCTGCCAGTAAAGCCTCATAGGTATCGGCAACGGCTAAAATGCGGGCACCAAGGGGGATATCCTCTCCCTTAAGCCCGTCCGGATATCCGGTGCCGTCATAGCGCTCATGATGATGACGGGCCAGGGGTTCTATCTCCCACGGAAACGCCGCCTTTTCGATTATTTTGGCACTGGCAACAGGGTGCTCCTTGATGACGCTAAATTCAGCATCGGTCAGTGGAGCGAATTTCAAGAGAATCCCTTCCGGTACCCCTATTTTGCCGATGTCGTGCAGGATTCCGGCAACACGGATACCTTCAATTTCGGACTTAGAAAAATTCATGCTTTTGGCTATAAGGGCGGCGTATTTAGAAACCCGTTCAGAATGGCCGCGAGTATAAGGGTCTTTTGTCTCTATGGCCTCGGCCAGAGCACTGACAGCGCTGAGATAGCTTTTAAGCAACCCCTCGTATAATTTTGCGTTTTCGATAGCAACCGCAATATGATCGCTCATGCTGGATAACAGCTGGACGTCTTTCCGGCTAAACGGTTTTTTAGACTCTTTCTCACCAAGATTAATCAGACCTACAAATTTATTCCTCACTATAAGAGGACAGGATGTAGTGATTTCTAATCCGATTTTTTCCGACATTTTGCCGAAGAATTCTCTTGCGAACAGGTCATCTATATCGGAGAGCAGAATTGGTTTTCTCCAATCAACAATCCATTTAACAACATCCTTTTCCGTTTTTATACTGCTTTCTTTTTTGATGTATTCCTGTTTTAAACCCTTAGCCGACTTGACGCTCAATTCCTGCGACTTTTCATTAAAAAGCATCAGATACCCGAACTCGACCCTCATAAGCTCCACAAACATATCAATGGCTATATCTGCCAGCTTGTTCAAATCAAGACCATGGGCCAGTAGTTTACCCCCAATATAGACGGCATAGGATCGAAAACTTATCTCATCTAATTCTTTTTCAGCAATTGCTCTTAAATGCTTATCCTTAAACGACCTTAAATTTTGGTTTTTCTCAGCTCTTTCGATTTCCAGGATCAATTCGTCGGGGCTAAATGGTTTCTCCATAAAACCATCACAGCGATTATTTAAAGCATCAACTGCCAGATTCTTTTCACCGTATGCCGTCATCATTATAACAGGCAGGAAACCATATTTTTCGCGAATGATTCTTAAAAGCTCCAGACCGTTCATTCCAGGCATGACATAATCTAACAGAACCAGATCTATCTTATTGCGATCATTGCCAAGGTGTTTAAGGGCTTCTTCGGCACTCAAAGCCTCCAAAGCCTGGTAACCCTTATACCTCAATCCTCTCGCCAAACTTTCGAGCTGTGCTATTTCATCATCAACGACAAGTATGTTCATAATATTAATCTCCAGGGAGGTTATAGAAATTTGAAAATTGAAATTAGAGCTGATTCATTAAGATGTTATCCAGTTTCTATAGTTACTAAGCATTTATCGTGCCATGGAAAAACATTTTCGGAATACAAACAAAAAGGTACGTAAATTCAAGATGTTAAATAGAGAAGATTTTGCAGGTGAGATATTAGGCAGAAGTTTGGATTAGTATGGTTGATATGCCATTTTGGCATATCCCATAAATAAAACCTATTCAAAACACATAGTTGTGGATTATAGTGCCATTTTGGGAGAGTCTATTCTGGAAACAGCTTCAGCCTGACTACGTGAGTAGTTACCTTTTCCTTTAATCCACTCCGTAAGATCTCAGTCTCCTGCGGAGCGTGTTCAGACCGATACCCAAGACCCTTGCAGCCTGGGCCTTGTTTCTTCCTGTCCAGGCATAAACCTTGAGAATATGTGCCTTTTCTACTTCTGAAAGAGGAGTAAGAGGTTCGAATACTGCCTGAGTGTCATGCCTTGATATCGGTTTTCGTCTTTGTAAATAATCGGGAAATTGATTGGCGGAGATGGGCCTGCCACGGGCCAAGTTCACTGCCGACTGGAGAATAGACCTGAGTTCCCTGATATTTCCGTGATAGTCATAGTCCATAAGCACGGACATGGCCTCTTCTTCAATGCCGCTGGGTCCGCTAACACCGCAGAATTCACCCAGAAATTCCTTTGTCAGCAGAGGGATGTCCTCCTTCCTTTCCCTGAGGGGGGGCAGACGAAGCCATGCCCCCCTGAGCCGATAGTAGAGATCTTTTCGAAACATCGCTTTTGCCATCAACCGGTCCGGGTCCACATTGGTGGCTGCGATAAAGCGAATATCCACTTTTTGAGGCTTGCTGGTCCCCAACCTGGCGTATTCTCCTTCCTGCAAAACCCGGAGCAGTTTCCCTTGAAGATTGAGTGGCAAACCTCCTATCTCATCCAAAAACAGGGTCCCATGGTTCGCATGTTCCAGATACCCCTTACGTTCCTTCTCTGCCCCTGTAAAGGCGCCCCTGGTGTGGCCAAAAAATTCGGCATCAAACAGGCTGCCGGTAAGCGAGGCCATGTTGAGCGGGACAAAGGGAAATTTGGCCCTGGGGCTGGCCGCGTGAATAGCTATGGCCAGGAGTTCCTTGCCGGTGCCACTCTCTCCAGTGATCAAAACAGGCACATTGCTCCCGGCATGGAGTTCTGCCTCCTTAAAGATCCTCAGCATCCTGACCGACCTTGTTATCATAGACTTAAAGGCTTCCGGGCGTATCAGCCGTGGCAGGATCTTCTTCTTCCCGAGGTCAAGAACATCAAGCAGCCGTTTCCTTTCCAGGGCACGATTTATTGCCGAGGCCAGATTATCTTTGGAGATCGGCTTAACCAGGTAATCATAGGCCCCCTTTTTCAGACATTCCACTGCAATCCTGGCATCGTCAACCGCCGTGACCATGATACATTCTGTGGCAGGGCTGATTGCCTTGATTGATTCCAGCAATTCCACACCACTCGTCCCCGGCATGGCTATATCTATCAGGGCAATATCAAAGGCCTCTCCCTTTTTAAAAAGCGCTACTGCTTCCCCTGGATCACTCTCAAGTTGCACATTTTCAAAACCAGAGGTGATCAATCCTCTCCTGACACTATCGAGAAAGCTCTGCTCATCGTCGATAACAAGTATGCTATTGTCCACTTTGAATATCCTTGACTTGAAACTGGATACTGGAAACTTGAAATTAGAGCTAATTCATTGAGATGTTATCCAGTTTCCAGTTTCAAATTTCCAGTTTCCAGCTACCCCGGTAATATTACAGTAAAGGTGCTTCCTTTACCCGGCTTACTCTCCACCTTAATCAGTCCCCCAATCCCGTCAATCAGGTTATGACAAACATACAGGCCCAGACCGGTTCCCGTCCCTGGTACTTTGCTCGTAAAGAAAGGGTCAAATATTTTCCTTGTGGTTTCATCATCCATGCCGCAGCCATTGTCCTTTACCTCAATCATCAGGCGATTCCGCCGTGTTTTTTCCGGTACTACATTGATCCTCACACAGGAATCTTCTTTGTCTGCGGCCTGGGCAGCATTGATCAGCAGGTTGATCAGTATCTGCTCAAGGGCCTGGGGATCGGTGAAGATCGGAGGCAGGTCTTTGGGAACGGATACTTCAAGGGTTTTCACCATCTTTTTTATCTGAGCCTGACAAATATCGACCACATTTTCTATTACCTTCTTCAGGTTAACCCGACGCTTTTCCCCCCGATCCCTCCTTTGGATAAACTCTTTCAGTCTGGACACCGTGGCATTGATTCTACAGGAGCCATGTTCCATGTTATCCAGGAGTTTAAAGATATCCTTACGGAATTCAGGGTAAGACATGCCGAACAGTCCAAAATCCTGATGATCCTCAACATAATCGTCAATGATGGGTATCAGCCCGTTTAGGTAATCCCGAAGGATAGGGATGTTGAAGCTGATGAAGTTGTTGGGGTTATTTATCTCATGGGCAATGCCTGCTACCAGAAGACCAAGGGAGGCCAGCTTCTCGCTCTGCATGAGTTGCCTCTCTATTTGCCTTGTCTCTGTTGAGTCGGTTACTTGGATAATGGCAACCCCCACTTTGCTGCTCTCTTCTTTCAGAGAATATACGGTAATCTTTTCCAATATGCTGGGGTCCATGATCTCTCTTCGGAATGTTCCACTCTTACTCTTTGAAACCATCAAAAGAACATTACACCCCTCACACGGACCCGATCTTCCCATGAATGCCTGATAACAGGGCTTCCCGAGAACATTCTTGGGTTCGGCTACTTGGTAGTACTCACTTGCGGCCTTGTTGAACATCTTAACAGACAGGTCTTTTTCAACTGTAAACAGAGGATCTTTAATTCCATTAAAAACCTCCTGCAGCATGTCCATGTTTTTTCGAGTTTGCTCTTCTATGCGTTTTATCTCGGTGATGTCTTCAGATGTTATAATGGCACCGTTGGAGAACGGCGCTATTATAACAGACAAAACCTTGTCTCCATATCTTAGTTTCCCAAATCTTTTTATTCTGCGCGATCTCATACATTTCATCAACCTGGCATGCATGTCAATTTCATGTTTTCCCGCATAATCTTTATACATCACATTACCAATATCAGGCATCCTGTCGCCTGAATTCTTTTTTGCCAGGTTGACGTCCTTGATTTTCCCTTCATTATCCACCACTATGGTTTGAATAGGATTGTTTTCAAAAATAGCCTTAAATCTGGCCTCGCTTTCTCTCAGCTTTTCCTCGGTCTGCTTGAAATAGGTTACATCTGTCAATGATACGACCGATTGTTTTGTCCCTGGAATCATGCCAACTGATAGTAAAATGTTTTTAATGTTCCCCTGCCTGTCAACCAGGCGAAATTCATAACTGTTTGGCGCTATGCATTTATCTTCTCTTCTTTTAACATGATACTCTTTCATTCTTTCAAGGTCTTCCCCGGCAACAAAGTCTGTCCATTTCATTCTGCTTTCGATTTCTTTTTTGGAATACCCGCTCAGATTTTCAAACCTTGTATTGGCCATAGAAAGTGTTGTATCTTCCTCAATTATTACGGTAGCAGCGCCTGTATGCTCAAAAATGCTCCGGTATCTTGCTTCAGACTCACGCAATACCTCCTCTGCCTGCCTGCCCTCAAGAGCTTTTACTTCTAACTCCTTGATCCTTTGTTCCATTTCTTCATTTGTCGGCTTTTTGTCCATTAAAAAACCTCCAATTTCACTAAAAACAAAAAAAGGCTCATACACATTGATGTCTTTTGCATTGTGTATGAACCTTTATTAACCATATAAAATTTCCTCTGACTTTGATTCCGTTCTACTATATTTTATCATTAGTGAATGGAAAATTACACCAATTACCATGCTTTTGAATCAAGTTTAAATTGCATAGGATATGTAATGGGAGCAATTTGTTAAAGCCGAAAACATAAACTCTATTCTCTATTCGGGCGGGTTTATCCCGCCCCTACGAAATTTGATGCACGTAACCCGTGGGCCGGGTTTACCCCGCCTGATAAATGATAATGCTGTGGGATATCATTCCAATTTTAACAAACTGGTAATACTCCCTATGTGATAGCAATTATTTGAAATCAGTAATACATGTTATAACTATTGTCTCAGATGGATTGTGTCAATCCTTATTCTTTGGACCGAACAGCATATTGGACAGAATGGTTAAACTTGATCCACCTTCAAAAAAAGTAAAAAAGCTCGTTGACCCTGTAAAATCATAGTAAACAATTGCAGGAGCATCTGCTTTGTGTTAAGGAAATACACAATAATGATTTAAAGCAGGGTTCTGGTGAAGTATATCTCCCTGATGCTCTGGGGCGCAAAGCGCCTGACATGGCCAAAGAATGGGGCTGGCAGAAGGAATGCGCTTGCTGTTGCGGTTCAAGGCGCCAGAGAGGGTTGGGTATATAGTACAGGAGCGAGGATTGTTACTGAGGGAAATAAGATAATGGAAAGCGTTGACGTTGTTAAGGGCATTTTGAATAAAATATATGGCACAAAAAAAGGGTCCCTGGCCTTTTATAAAATTCTTCCATTAATAAAAAAGTTTCCAGCCAGAAAAAAAGGGGCTCAGGACTATTTTTCCCAGGAAGATGTGATTCTGATAACGTATGGCGATTCCCTGTATTCAGGCCAGGAAGCCCCCCTGAAAACGTTTCACAAGTTTGCCGCAAAACACTTCAAAGGGGTATTTTCAACAATACATATTCTCCCATTTTTCCCTTATTCTTCTGATGACGGTTTTTCTGTTATTGATTTTTATTCTGTAAATCCAAAGCTTGGATCATGGGAAGATATTAAATTATTGGGCACCGATTTTAAGCTTATGTTTGATCTTGTGTTAAATCATGTTTCTTCGAAGAGTAAGTGGTTTGAAAAGTATTTAAATGAGGAGCAAGGATTTGAAGATCTTGCCATTGAAGCAGACCCCTCGATTGATCTCTCCGGGGTTACAAGGCCCAGATCGCTGCCGCTTTTAACTGAATTTACAAAAAGTTCAGGAAGAGCTGTTAATGTTTGGACAACATTTAGCGCCGATCAGATAGATCTTAATTTTAAAAGTATTGATGTTCTTGAAAAAATGGTTGAGATACTGCTTTTTTATGTGAACCAGGGCGCAACCATTTTGCGGCTCGATGCAATTGCCTATTTGTGGAAGGAGATCGGGACGAATTGTATGCACCTTAGCCAGACCCATGACATGGTGAAATTATTTCGAAGTATATTGGATTGCGTTGCCCCGGATGTCATGATTATTACGGAAACAAATGTGCCTCATGTGGAAAATATCAGCTATTTTGGAGATGGCAGGAATGAGGCGCAAATGGTTTATAATTTTACGTTGCCGCCACTGCTTTTTTATTCCTTTGCGATTGAAGACTCAACGGCCTTGTCAAACTGGGCAAAAGGGCTTTATTTAAAGTCTGAAGCCAATACCTTTTTCAACTTTACGGCCTCGCATGATGGCATTGGTGTGCGCCCGCTTGAAGGAATATTGCCTGAAGAGGAAATAGACAGGCTCATTAAGATTGTTAAAGAAAATGGAGGCAGAGTTTCATATAAGAGGAATTCAGATGGTTCGGAAAGTCCGTATGAATTAAATATAACCTATGTTGATGCCTTCTTAAACAAAAAAAGCGGATTTGACGAATATCATTCTAATAGATTTCTTGCCTCTCAGGCAATTCAGTTTGTTCTTCCCGGAGTACCTGCTACCTATATTCACAGCATATTAGGTTCGCACAATTGGGAACAAGGTGTCAGGCAAACTCAAATGGCCAGAAGCATAAACAGGGAAAAATTGCGGCTTGATGATATCATAAAACAATTGGAGGATCCTGATAGCTTTCGCTCAAGAATTTTTTTCCAATATATAGGCTTGATCAAAATCAGAAAAAAGCAGCCGGCCTTTCATCCAAACGCTTTTTTTGAAATACTGGAACTTGATCCAAAGGTATTTGCCATTTTAAGGCATTGCAAAGAACAGATAATATATACATTAACAAATATTTCATCAACGCATGTTTCTGTATCATTGCCGAAAGACAAAGGCGATTCCGACATGAAAGACCTTCTGAGCGGAAAGATATTTAAGGCGAATTCAATCGGCCTGAATCCTTACCAGTTTGTGTGGCTTGTTACGAGGAACCGTTGATTTTATCCCTTAACTTTCCGGAACATTTAAATGTAACAACCCTTCTCGCTCTCAGTATCAAATCTTCACCTGTAGCAGGGTTTCTGCCCCTTCGTTGCGTCTTATTGTTTACGCAGAATTTCCCAAATCCTGAAACCAGAACATCCTCCCCTTTTTCCAGAGTGCTTTTCATGATTTCCAGAAGAGATTCGATGATATCGACGGCTTCTTTCTTGGTAAAACCAAGCCCATAAACCTTTTCAACAATATCGTTCTTGGTTAATGCCATGGTACCTCCTAAAAAAACTTGCTACATTATTAATAATGATATATTTATATAATTACTTTATTTTATTATGAATTTCTGTTTGACTTGCATATACAACTTTATTTATTCAGGTTTTTCAAGTAAAAGCAACTTTAAATTTACTTTTTTTGGCAAACCGGCTAACTTGGATAAACTCCATGATTGTAAATATAGTTGTAATAGTAATCGTAATATCCGTCATCTTCATCACTATATTCTTTATTCTTTGAAATACGCTCCAGGTGGGGATTTTTCTTTAATTGATTTAACCATAACTTTTTGGAAAATGAGTATAAAACATTCTTTAGTATTTGAGGCTCGTTTGAAATTTCTTTGTTATCCTGCATAAACCTGTCTGTTGCATCTATCACGGTTTTGATGGTTCTGATATATTCAGTGTCGTCAAGTCTGTCCTCAACGGATAGCTGGTGAAGCCCCGCGATAATGAATTTTACGGCGCTTTCAATACAGTCAATACATTTCATGTGATTTCCAGGTAGTTATACAGAATATCGGCTTGTCCAATATCTGTGCAATGCTCAGGTTCCAAGCCTTTTGTCTTGAATCGAAAAAGCAAAATGACCTTTTACGAAGTTATCATTATTTGGATGAAAAAAGGCTATAACCTGCTAAATATACAGATATTGAGCATATGTCAAGATACTTTGGAGCCGACGGGCGGAGTCGAACCGCCTGCCTGCTGATTACGAATCAGCTGCTCTACCGACTGAGCTACGTCGGCCTGATAATCGGCCTGATAAATATAAATG
>CBDAFK010000195.1:0-5067 GCA_965195235.1 uncultured Desulfobacterales bacterium
AAGAATTTCAAGCCTTGCTCCATTTATTTCATAACTGCGCGGCATGTCTTTAAATGCAATTATTTCTATCCTGTTTTTCTTTATAATTTCCATAAACTCGCGATAACTGTTTATATCTGCGGAATCGCTGTTACACCATAACCTTTTTACGTTAAAATGCCTCGCTATATATAATAATCCATTCAAGTGATCAGCGTTTGGATGGGAAAGAACCATGGTGTCGATTGTTTTGATCTTTTTGCGCCATAAAAGAGGGGCGACAATTCTTGCTCCTACATCAAAGATTGAATTGTCTGAAAAGCCCCCTCCATCAATAAGAAAGCAAGAGCCCCCTGGTAATTCTACAAGAGCGGAACTCCCCTGGCCAACATCAATAATAGTAACCCTGAGATCATCGCGCCAGAATCTGTTATATACCCAGTAACAGGTATCAACACTGCCGGCAAGAATGACAAATGCTGCGGCAATAACTGCTGCTTTTCGTCTGAAACCAATCCCTTTCAGGTTCAAAATCGCCCAGGCCAGAATGTAATAGCAACATATTTCAAAAAAATTGGGAGTTATGGTTTTAATTGCCGCAAAAGGAAATCCGGCAATATAATGCACAATACTTAGTGCATATGCCAGCACACCGGCGCTCGCCTTTATGCAGATTGAGGCTCCGAAAATACTCAGCGGATATAACAACACAGAAATCAATCCCAGGGGAACAACAACAAAGCCTATTATTGGGACTATCAATAAGTTCGTAATAATACCGACCAGGGAAATCTGATTAAAGTAAAACATGACAATCGGCAGTGTGCCTGATATGGCAAAAAAAGAAACCAATGCAAAGGAAAACAGCCTTCTCATTATCCTGATATGCCATCCTTTCTTAACCATCCCCTTATTGCCTGCATATGTTAGTGACCAACCATATATTATAGAAAGAACGGCTATAAAGGAAAGCTGAAATGAAATCGAAAAAAGTGACGGGGGATGAGCGACAAGAATAATCATTGCAGCTATTGCCAGGGTATTCATTGGGTCCTGTTCCCTTTCAAACAGGAATGTCATTAGAAAAACTGTAGCCATAATTACCGCTCTCTGAGTAGATGGCGACATCCCGGAAATCAGACCATATAAAATTACAGGAAATAGAGATAAAATTGCAGCCCCTTTTTTTGTCCATGCATTCCATAGAAAAAATTTAATATAAGAAAGAAGCCATCTGAAGAATATAAATGATGCGGTTGCAATAATTCCAATGTGAAGCCCTGATATAGCGAGAACATGGCTGATTCCAGCCCGGTTAAACGCTGCCCCTGTATTTTTTTCAATTCCAGTTCTATCACCTACAATAAGGGCTTTTAATACACCCTGCTGTTTTCCCTCACATGTCTTATCAATTAAATCTGCAATTCTATTGCGGGCTTTTTCTATAATGGTATTAATTCCCGGATCTGAATTTCGGGTTAATATAACGATCCTTTTTCCAAGGACATAGGTGCTTCCCCATATTTTTTTAAAAGCCATATACCTTCTATAATTAAAGCCACCGGGATTGTTGAAATTTCTGATTGATCTGATCTTGCCGATAAGGGAGAGTCTGTCTCCAACAAAGATATCCGGAAAAGGCTTTATTACTGTTACGCGAATTTTTCCTAAGACCGGAAAGGAGCTGTTATCCCGGCCAAGGGTTTCAACGCGTAAAATTATTCTTAAGCGATTATTAGAGGCTGTTGGATTTTTATCGACAACTCCGATAATTTTCCATTGATGATTATCTGTAAAGTGTGTGATGTGATTGGAAGGAAATCGGGGAGCAGCCCATGGTTGTATGAGGAGGTATCCAAATGCAAAGAAAATGACTAAAGGCCAAACAGACAAACTTTTTTTATATACTGCTTCAAAAACTATTAAGCCTGCGCATAAAAAAATTGCAGAATATGCCCAGATATTATTGCCTGGAAACCGGGATCCAAAGGCAATTCCAAATATCATTAATATTAGAAGGGGGATAACTGGACGTGAATAGATTCTGCAGACCATTTCTCATTCTCTAACCCGTTTTATTGCAGCTCCAAGCTGAGCAAACTTTTTCTCAAGTGCTTCATATCCACGATCCAGGTGATACACACGATTTACCTCTGTCTTGCCCCTGGCCGCAAGACCGGCTAATATAAGCGATGCGCTGGCGCGAAGATCCGAGGCTATAACCGGCGCTCCTGAAAGCGCGGGAACCCCTTTAACTATTGCAGCATTGCCTGATATCGCAATATCCGCTCCCATACGCTTGAGTTCGCTTACATGAATAAAACGGTTTTCGAAGATGGTTTCTGAAATAATGCTCAGCCCTTTGGCAATCGACATCAAAACCATAAACTGAGCCTGCATATCGGTAGGAAAACCGGGATACGGCATGGTTTTAATATCAATACTGCTGATTTCATCTGATCCGACAATATCAATATTTTTATCATTTACCTTAATATCAGCATTTGTCAGCCTTAACTTGTGAATGATAGTTTGCATATGATCAGGTTCACAATTCAGAAGCTTTATATTACCCCCTGTCAGGGCCGCTGCAACCATAAAGGTACCCGCTTCTATCCGGTCTGGTATTATAGAAATCGACACAGGATGGAGGGAAGGGACCCCTTTTATTCTAATTACAGATGTTCCCGCCCCTTGAATATCAGCACCCATTTTGATTAATACATCGGCAAGCGCTGCCACCTCCGGCTCGCAAGCAGCATTGCGAAGAACGGTAACACCGTCAGCAAGAACAGCAGCCATCATCAGGTTTTCTGTTCCGGTTACCGTTGCAATATCAAAATAAATTTCATTTCCTGTAAGATGATCAGCAAAGGCTTCGACATAGCCATGTTTTAGTTCAATTGAGGCTCCAAGACGCTCAAGCCCCTTTAGGTGCAGATTAATCGGCCTTGCGCCGATAGAACATCCGCCAGGCAAAGATACTCTGGCCTTTTTAAGCCTGGCCACAAGAGGGCCAAGAACCAGGATAGATGCCCTCATCTTCCTGACCAGATCGTATGGCGCCTCGGTATTACAAAGACCTGCCGCATCTATCCGAACACTGCTTCCATCTTCCTCTATCCTTGCTCCAAGGCCTGCAAGCAAAAGTTTTATGCTCTGTATGTCTTTCAGGTTCGGAATATTATTATAAGTATTCCATCCATCAACAAGCAGCGAAGAAACCATTATTGGAAGCGCGGCATTTTTAGATCCGCTTATCTTTACTTCGCCTTTAAGGGGGCGTCCCCCCTCTATGATAATTTTGTCCATCACACCTCTCTAAACTACTACCTCCTAAAGCAAATAGATTTTTATTGGGACTGAAAGTCATTTATTTTTGAACCGCAGAACCGCAGAACAAGGAACCGCAGAATATCGAAGTGAAGAATATTGTTTTATTGCTTTTAAAAACTTCTGCTGTTCGAAATTCCTTGTTCGATATTCGATATTCAAAATGTAAAACTGGCTAAAAGTGTTGGCCTAAAAAGCGATGGTTTTAAACCTGACAAATAGAAAAATAAAAAAAGCGCCTACCAGCATTTAACAATGAGATAAGCGCTTTTATAATTTTAAGTTTTTAATTTTTTAATGGCTGCCTTTGCCCTTTGCTGTATCAACAACGGTTTTGATAATACAATAGGTCATGCCGAGGCCTAAAATAGTAAGAGCATACCACAGGCCCCCCATAAAGACCATATGACCTATGTCCCACGCCCATTCAAACGAAAATGGAAGCATCTCTGTCCTCCTTTTATCCCTCTAACTCCCGTTCCTGCGGGAATATCGGCAGATAACGGTATGAAATCATTATTAGAATAATGCCGTAAGCTACTGGAAGAATTGTTGTGGCAATCTCCTGCCAGCTTGGAAAATACATGGCCCAGCTTTCAAAGGTAAGCACCGGCACAGCCATTACCTGGAGCACCATTACCCAGCGATTCACGCATGCCCCAAGCATACCAAGGAACACAGCGCTTATAAGCAAAGATGAAGAGTCGCGCCCTTTCTTGGTAATAAGTATTATAGATGGAATAACTCCGCAAATAACTATTTCAAGCACAAGTATCCATATTCCGTATAAAGGATTATTGGAATAAAAATCCATTAAAGTAAATCCCTTAGATGGCGCTGTAACAGCAGCCCAGTACCAGGTATCTATTATCTTCGCAATAGTGTATGTTGCAAGCATCCAGCCTGCTATTTTTGCAAGCAGTCTTATAACATTTTGCTTAACAAGCTTTTTCCTTGTTATCTTTTGGGTGACCAATGTCATTAGTATTGTAAAGCATGTTCCACTTGCTGCTGCAGACCAGGTAAAGAGAAAAAAAGTCCACGGCCATATTAGCACTCCCTCTCTGAAAGCAAAGGGACGTCCAAAAAGCACGCCCGCAACTCCGCCAAGAGATCCCTGATGGAAAAAGGAAAGAAAAGCGCCTGTTGCCGCAAATATTGCCATGATCCCGTGCATGTTATGGCTAAGGTTATGAAAAAACGGCACCCTGTCAACCTGCCTGTTCTCAAGAATAAGCGGAATATATTCTATTGTAAGAACGGCAAAGTAGCAGGAAAGACAAAAAGCCACTTCGGTCAGCATGGAGTGAACATTTGCATGCCAGAAAATAAACCATCCTCTCAGGGGTTGCCCAATATCGATCGCAAGAATTAAAAGCGCGGAACTGTAACAGATAAACCCTATTAAAACAGCATAATTTATAATATTTTTCAGTTCATCCTTTCCGAAAATGTATCTTAACAAACCGGTAAAGAAGGCTCCTCCGCCAATGGCGATAACCGCGAGATCAGCCCATATCCATATGGCAAACCCATAGGCATCGTTCATGTTTGTCTGGTTAAGTCCCTTAAACCAGCAAAGAAGCATGGCAACAACGCCCCATAACAGCACAGCGCCAAATATAACGATCCATAAGATAAATTTTCCAAATGAACAGCGTTTAACCCCCTCGGGTATTAATGCAGAATCCATAAATTATATGCTCCTAAAATATATGCGGTTATAACTTTTTTTAATGGTTTCCTTGTCCACTC
>CBDAFK010000196.1:0-6913 GCA_965195235.1 uncultured Desulfobacterales bacterium
CATTTCAAGCATTAAAAAGATCCTGAAAGAAGTTGAAGAGGGTAGTGCTGATATACCAAAAGTTACTAAATCTACTAAACGAGGTGTTCAAGAAATCAGGGATGGAGTTGAAAATATTGACAAGGTTGTTCGGTCTCTGCAGAAAAATATTCTGATAAGGTCGAACCTGCCTCCGGAACCAAAAGGCAAAAATATTGATGCCAGCTTGCGGAAATAATACAATTTTTATTGAAAGGAGCATGCCCATGAACAACAAGCAACACATCTTAAAATTATTAACAGGCTTAATAATAGTTGCAATGCTTACATGGTTTGGTTGCGCCGCAAAGACAAGTGTAAGCAGGATCAAGCCTGCCGAAGTTTCTCTGGGCGGCATCCGAACACTTGCCTTGCTTAAGTTTGAAGGCAGGTTCGGCGAAACTGTGCGCAGCGATTTCTACAGCAAATTAAGCGAGGTGCCGCACTTCAATCTTATCGACATCTCAAAGACAAATGCCCTGGATCAGGTCATCTATGACCAGGTAGATGATCCAAGGTTTTTCCCCGACCTTGAAGATCTTCATGCAGATGGAGTCATTACCGGGCGGGTAACCTCCAACATAAATGATATCCGTGGTTTTGATCAGGTCCAGATGCAGGAAGGCACAGGCCGGTATAAAAAAGAGAAAAACATTTTTGGGAAATGGGTGGACGTGGAAATCAAAAAAACCGTGCTTAAACCGGTGCCCTATGTCATACGCCAGGCTTCTCTAACTACCGATTTCAAAGTATTTAACCTGAAAACAAAACAGATTGTAGCGACCGGCAAGGTCACGGAAAATTACAATCAAAAGTTTGGCGGCGACAAGGAATATGCTCTTTCCTTTTTAGGGGGGATGAAGTTAAGCGAGTTGCCGGCGCCGAATCAAACCTTAAATGAGCTGTCGGCTAATGTTGCGTCTCGGCTTGTCGCAAAAATTTCTCCAACCAAAATTGTAAAAGATGTAACATTTGATGATGGAGGCAAATATGGGGTTGGGATCGGCGGACACAAGCTTGTTAAACGCGGTATCGAATTTGCTAAACGCGGGGCATGGGAAGAGGCCATGGAAATCTGGCAGGATGTGATTAAGGCTGAACCCACCAACAGCGCAGCCTACTATAATCTGGGTGTGGCTTATGAAAGTTTTGGCGCTTTGAGAAATCTTGAGACAGCAAGAAGTATGTATAAAAAGGCAGCGAGATATGGAGACAACAAGCTTTATATAGAGGCTATAGTAAGAGTGCAGGCCGCCATCAAAGACTACCGGAAGTATGAAGAACAAAAGAAACTTCTGAAGCAAACTCCGGTTAAAAAAAGAGAGGAAGAAAAAGGAGTGCGGATATATTAGAAAAAGTGCCTAAAGTATATTAAAGTGCCTTGTGAGCTAAAGTTAAGGAATGCACCTTCGGCGCAGCCAATTACAACTTATGATGGTTTCGTAAAAAGTCAAATTTCTACCGTTTTGTCATTCCTGACCTGATCGGGGCACATAGTGAAGCATTAGCGCTATCCAGTTCTTTCAATCACTTATGGACTCCCGCCTTCGCGGGAGTGACTCGATTTTTGACTTTTTATGAGTTCATCAAAGTTAAGAACGGTGATCGATTTTATAGAAAAGAATTCCTTATAAAATTCGAAGAGGAGGTATGATGGCTTTGAAAAACAAAAAAATTATGATGGCATGTCTTGTTTTGGGGATTGTATTACTTTTTGTATCAACAGGTTACAGCAAAATGGTGACGGTTGCAGGGCAGGGTATGGATCGTAAAAGCGCTATTGCTGATGCCCAGCGGGCTGCGGTCGAACAGGGCATAGGGGCTCTCATCGATTCCAAAACCAGGGTTGCGAACTTTGAGGTATTGCAGGACAGGATTTATTCGAGAGCAAGCGGTTATGTAACCAATTATAATATATTGTCTGAAGGAAGAAGTCCGGACGGCTCCATGTACACGGTGACCATTCAGGCTAATGTACAAACCGCTTCGATTAAAAATGATTTAAAGGCGATCGGGATTCTAATGGCACAGATTGGCAACCCTCGCTTTATGGCGATTTATATTCCCGAAACCAGAAGTTCGATGCACAGGGATTCCAGGGTGGTCAGGGCTGCCGAGCAAGCGATCAATGGGGTCTTTGCCCGCAAAGGCTTTGTTGTTTTGGATCGAATGTTTATTAATGATGTCTACAACGAGATTGAACGGGCGGGCCGTATCGATGTGGATATGGATGATCTTTCCGCTCTGGCTCTCAAATACAAGGCAGACCTGCTTCTGGTGTATGATGTGCATGCTGCCAGGAAGGTGGGAGGGCAAAGCAAGTATTTTGGCGGTGTCATTGTTGAAATAGCCTTGCGTGCCGTGGCCCCTGCTACTGCAGATCTGATCGGCCAAAAATCCGGCGACCTGTATGTCAAAACCATGAAAATGAGCGGAAACTACTATGATAATATGCAGGCCGCAAAGGCTGCGGATAAATTGGGGAAAGCGATTGCCGATGCCCTTATTGGAGATACCCTGGCTTATTATGAGCGAGCGGTGCATGCAGGGACACGTTTTGATGTGTGGTTTAGAAACTTTTCCGAAGATGAAACATATACCATTGTTGACGTTATTGAGCAGATGTCCGGCTTTAAGGATAAGAACGTTCGAAACGAGTCACCGGGAAATTTTCAACTCGACGTGAACTACCAGGGGAAGAAATTTGATTTCAAACGGGAGCTCTTCAGGGGATTGAAGCGGCAGGGAATTCAATTTGATACCCAACAGGCCAAGGGAAATCGTTTTCTGCTTTTCAAAAAAGGAACCGATAATCCATTTGGTGCTATTAATATTAATTAACTGTAACTATTCAGGTTGCTTAGGCTGTAGGCTAAAGGCTGTTAGTTTTTTCTCGGATTTTTATCCTACAGCCTAAATGCCTACAGCCTATCTACCTGATTTTTTTATCGCAGATTACAGTCAACTCTGTCCGGCGCAAAATCAACCACTTCAAGGCTGTTCTTGCCAAGATTCAAGCCATCCAATCATTGATTTAATCTTTGTACATACGGACTTGTTAGGGAATTATTTATTGATTATGATGTGGCGCTACCTTCAGGAAAGATTTGACGCTTCGAACCCCTTCCACGCTTTTAGCGTGAGCAATAATCTTCTCTATCTCCTTGCTTGATCCGACAACACCCACAAATACCACGTTGCATTGAACAACTGCTACTTCGACATTGGTTGACCAGATATCCCCATCCTTGATGAGTTTGGCTTTAACCTTTGCTTTAATGGCAAGATTATCCGTCATCCCACATGGATCACCTTTTTTCTTTTTAAGAAGATGGGTTGTTACATCTCTTACTCCTTCAACATTTCCGGCAATTTCAACAGCCCTGTTTTTTTGTTTTTCTGCATCATACTCGCCGATTAAGTAAACATGGCCATAATAGCAGGCTATATCAATATCAAAAGTCTTTACAATATCATCTTGAATAAATGCATCTAAAATTATAGCTTTAATTTTTGTGTCGCCGGCAATTGTGCGCACGTTGCGTTCATCCACGGCTGCATTATAAAGGGTGGTACACCCACAACTCATTACCAGAAGCGCAAGACATAATATTGCTGCAAAATAATTTTTCATACAACTTTCTCCGTGATTACAATAAAGTCAAGTTACCACCCCCATAGGAGGTGGCTTGTTTATATTAGTCCTCAAAGGTACCCTGGCAGACTGTTAACTAAAGTGCCCAAAATGCCTAAAGTGCACTAAAGTGCCTAAAGTTGTGGTACGCCTTCGGCGTGTTGATTGATAAACAAAGCTACAAGGATTTTCTCGTTCCCATGCTCCAGCGTGGGAATGCATACCATATGGGTTCCCACGCTGGAGCATGGGAACCAGGCATAATTACTGTAACGGTAAAACCTTTTTATGGTACCACTACCAGAGGTAGTGGTTTAGGCCGATTAATCAATAATTATATAACAGATAATAAGTAAAATATCAAGATCCACTCTGCACTGTAATTTCTGCCTGAAATTATAATGCTTTTTCACAGCTTTTAATTAACATGTTAAATGAAAACAGGCGCCGACCTTTTTTGTCGATGACAGTTCATTGTAAATTTTCATTGCCTTCTGGTTTGGCTGCGCAATAAATCGTATGCCCTTTTTAAGAAGCAATTTATCAAGTCCCGGCACAGGTTTCATTAATCCACTGACACCTGTGCCTGCAATGATGACTTCCGGCTCAGATTCAACAAGTTTGCTTATATCATCCAATGAAAGAGTGTGCCCTTTTCTTCGATACCAGGAATCCTCTATATGCCCGTCAGGATAGATAATAAGGTCTGAAGTATATTGTTTTCCTTCAATAACAATGACCCCAAATGAACAGCTTGTAATCATTTTATCCTCCTAAAACGCAAATACTTTCTCAAGGCGCAGGGTTAGCCGGCTTTTAACCTTGAACCTGAAAACCTGAGTAGTTATGTTTTTTTGAAATAGTGGTTAATCGCTTCTCGTATCGTTTGGATGACTAATCTGGCGCAGTGCTGTCCTTCGCCGGGCAGGCTGTTCAGCGAACGGATAATATCTTCGTGCATCAAATCATATGCTTCATCCAATGTTTTGCCTTCGGCCAGTTCAGCGCCTACAGAAGCGCATGCGGCGCTGTTGGGACACCCATTGGTGAGATAGCTCGCCTGTGCGATTCGCTCGTTTTTTATTTTGAAATATATTTCAATGGTATCACCACATGGTCCTGTAACCTTGGCAAAGGTATCGGCATCTGGAATGGCGCCCCGATTTTCTGGTCTGAGCCACCGTTCAATAACCTCAGTAGCAATGGCCTCGTGTTCCCCATGTTCACGGTCCTTGCGATGCTGAAAAAAAGCTTCCACAAACTTTAAAACTTTTGGTGCATCTTCCCCGGGAGCGTTTAGTTTTTTCGCATCTTCGAGGATACCGGCAACTGTTTTGCCATCCTTTAAAGCGGCAACGGTTAACAGGAGCGCGAGAGGTCTGATCCACTTTGATCCATGAATATAAACAGGATACTTTTTCTCATCAAAAACGGCCTGGTAAAACATACTTAATTTGTCTTCCGACAATCCGTCGCCCTTAATTGGCAGATGAATATAGCGAATCCCCATACTCTGAGCGAGCCGTGGCTCGTCGTGGTTACTAATCTCTTCCCCGGTTCTCAAATCAACGACCGTCTTAAAGCCTTTTTGAGCCAGATCTTTGATACCGGCCTCATCGGGGATACCCCCAACAGATATACTTTTATTAAATTCAATAAAAAACATATGTCAGATCTCGTTTCCCGCAACACCGCTTAGGGCTCGGATGCGGCAGTTACGGCCATGCCGGCTTTTAAAGTTTTCAATTTCTCAATGGTAAATTCGGTCACCTTTCGTTCTTTGTTGAAAAAACGTATCATGCGTTCTATAAATGCTTGCTGCTCAGCATAGGTATCATAGTATTCTAAAAGTTTACGGGTCTTTTCGAGATTCTCATCTACTTCCTCCGGAATTCTTTCACTGTCATGTCGCACTGCCTCCTCAGGACAAACATCATGGCACTTTGCACAACGAATACATGACTCTTCGTCAATCTGGGCTTTATCCATTTCATTGAACGTGATTGCCCCTACCGGACATTCCTCCATACAAGTGCCGCAACCATTGCACATCTCCTGATTAACCCATGGCATTTTTCAACCTCCTTTTTTTCGCATTAACTATCAGAAAGTAGGCACATCTTCCAAAGCAGCCATTTACCTGATCATCTAAATTTGATGAATTCGTAAAAAGTCGGATTCATCAAAATACAGTGACCCGTAGGGCAGGGCTTTAGCCCTGCGTTAAAGCAAAGCTAAAGCTTTGCCCTACAGAAATGCGTGACATAGTCGCACTTTTTACGAAGCCATCAAATTTGGTTCTGTTGAAAAATTTATTCGCTATCGCGGTTCAATATGTTATAAAATATCATTTGTAAGAATTAAATCAAATAATTCTTGCCTTTTACAGGAGTTTTGGTAAGGCAAGAACCTGATTTAAGTAAAATTTACTTAAATCATAACATATAATCAAGTAAATAAAATTGAGCGATTAGCAGTCAGCGATTAGCCGTCAGCCTTTGAATTTTAAAGTTTTTCTCTTATGAAAAATTATCACCCAGCAGATGAAAGTAAGACTTATCATAACATTTTAAAATCATTTAGTTAATAGCTAATTGCCAATTGCTTATTTTAGGAAATATAATCCGAATGTTATATTCTAAGGTTTACATAGAGTCTTTTGGTTATGAGCTTGCTCCTAACATAGTGACATCAGATGATCTTGAAAAGCGTCTGGAGCCGCTTTATGAAGCTCTCCATTTTCAGAAGGGGCAACTGGGAGTTATAACAGGAATTTCCGAACGCAGATTCTGGGATACGGGTTACAAAATGTCTGAAGGCGCAATTAAAGCGGCACAAAAGGCTATCGAAGCCTCAGACATTTCTCCTGAGTCTATCAACATGCTCATTTACGGCGGAGTTTGCAGGGACAATTTAGAGCCTGCAACAGCGTGCGCTGTATCACATGGCCTTGGCCTGAGTCATAACACCCTGATTTATGATGTATCAAATGCCTGCCTCGGTGTTTTAAACGGAATGCTGCAGGTGGCTAACGCAATTGAACTTGGCCAGATCAGGGCCGGCCTTGTAACGGCCTGCGAGTCTTCACGCGAAATAATTGATATTACTATTGAGCAGCTTCTTGAAGTTAGGGATATGGATAATTTTAAGAAAAAAATTGCTACGCTGACCGGCGGTTCAGGAGCTGTAGCCGTGCTTTTAACGGATGAGTCGATCACAGGCCAGGACAGTCATCGTCTTATTGGAGGGGTAATAAGGAGC